>JACRCA010000020.1 GCA_016234425.1 Deltaproteobacteria bacterium
GCCTACGCCTTAAGGGCGGAGGAGAGATGGGCAAATACGACGGTCCTCCAGGAGACCTCTACGTGGTCGTTTCCGTCAAGAAGCACTCCTTCTTTACTCGCGTGGGCAATGACCTCCTGTGCGAGGTTTTGATCAGTATGCCCCAAGCCTTGAAGGGGGTGGAAATTGAAGTCCCCACTCTAAAAGGTAAGGTCTGCCTGAAGGTCCCTGCGGGAAGCCTCTCAGGGAAAGTATTCGTGCTGAAAGGTCAAGGAATGCCTGTTCTGGAGGGGGTCGGCTGCGGGGATCAGAAAGTAATCGTTCGGGTCGAGATTCCTATCCACCGTCGCTCTAATTAGGTGAAGCGATTTTCTCCTCTTCTTTATTCCCGAAGAATTTGGCCATCCAGATGGATCCTTCGTACATGGCCAAAAGCGGTCCGGCCAGGAGGAGCTGCGAGACCAAGTCCGGCGGGGTCAGGATGGCTGCCGCTACGAAAATTGTCAGGATGGCGTATTTGCGGTTCTTCGAGAGAACCTGGGCTGATACCACTCCCATGCGGGAGAGAAAAAGGACAAGAGCTGGCCACTGGAACAGCAAGCCGAAGGCCAGGAGAAGTTTAATGGTGAAAGTGAGGTATTCTCTTATGGCTGGCAGCGGACGAATCTCTTCGGAGGCAAAGCTCAGAAAAAATCGGAATATGACTGGAAAGACGATGAAATAACAGAAGAGGGCTCCGGCCAAGAAGAAGGCTGAAGAGACAAAAAGATAAGGATAGACGTACTTTTTCTCTCTCTCGTAAAGTCCGGGGGAGATGAAGGCCCAGATCTGGTAGAGGATGAAGGGAGAGGAGAAGAAAATCCCGGTCAAGAAAGCCGCTTTGAAGTAGGTGAAGAAGGCTTCGGGAACAGCGGTGAAGACCAAAGAACTGCCTTGAGGAAGTACTTGCACGAGGGGACGCATCAGGATTTCGACGATATCTTTGATGAAAGCATAGGAAATCGCGAAGGCTACGCCAATGGCCAGGAAAGAATAGATCAATCTCTTACGAAGCTCCTCGAGGTGGGCGGTAAGAGGAAGCTTTTTATCGGTCATTTCAGACCGATTCCTTCGGGGGGGCGGGTGAGCTTTCTTCCTTTGGTGCTGGAGGGGATTGGGCGGCGACAACCGCAGGGGCCGTGTTTTCCGGTACCTCGGTCACCTCAAGTTGGCCCCTTTCGTAGTTTTCGAGAAAGGACTCGGTTGACGGACCTGGCTCGGCCGAAGGCTCCGGCAACTCGGAGGAAGCTGTCTGGGAAACGACCGGAGAGCTCCCCACGCGTTCCGCCACGCCATCGGCGTGGTTGTATGTTTCCTCTTTGTCCAGGTCGATTCTTATATCGCTTTCGATGCTGGTCTTCAGGTCATCCGTAGCTTTCTTGAATTCAGCCAGTCCCCTTCCCAGGGATTTAGCGAGATCGGGAAGCTTCTTGGGGCCAAAGACAATCAGAGCCACGATCAGAATGATGATTAATTCAGGGAGACCGATGCCGAACATCTTGAGCTCACCTTTTCTTCCAAGAATAGGAGCTTTTTATCGGGGTGTCAAGGGCAAAAATAGGGAGGAAACCCTTGACAGGAATGTGGAATTGACTTAAAACCCATATACAAAAGTTCACCGCGGAGAAAAGTATGCCAGCGGAAGTTCTGTTACGCACAGATTTTGCGGAGATCCCGCTGCTGCATCGGGGGAAGGTGCGGGACATCTATGACCTGGGCGCGCATCTTTTGATCGTAGCCACGGACCGGATATCCGCCTTTGACGTGGTGCTGCCCAATGGCATTCCGCACAAAGGACGGGTGCTCAACCAGATATCTGCTCATTGGTTCAGTACCCTGGAGGAGATCGTGGCCCACCATATGGTGACGACTCAGCTGGAAGATTTCCCCCGCCTTCCCCGGATCGTGGCCAATTCATTGTCCGGCAGGGCCATGATCGTGCGGAAAGCCAGGCCGCTTCCCGTAGAATGTATCATCCGGGGATATCTTTCAGGCTCCGGCTGGAGCGAATACCAACAGAAAGGTTCAATCTGCGGCCTCCCTCTGCCATCGGGCTTGAAGGAGTCTGCCAAACTGGAAACTCCCTTGTTCACGCCTGCTACTAAGGCGGCAGTGGGGGACCATGACGAGAACATCGATTTCACCTCCGTGGTGGAAAAATTGGGAAAGGAGCTGGCTGAGGAGGTGCGGCGGGTGAGCATACGGTTATACCAGAGGGCTGCGGACCTGGCGGAAAAACGGGGGATCATCATTGCGGATACTAAATTTGAATTCGGCCTGGATGAAAAAGGAAGATTGATGCTCATCGACGAAGCCTTGACCCCGGATTCTTCTCGTTTCTGGCCCCTCGACGGATACGCCCCTGGAGGACCGCAGAAGAGCTTTGACAAGCAATTTGTCAGGGATTACTTGCTGTCCATCCACTGGAATAAAAAACCCCCTGCGCCCATCCTTCCAGTAGAGGTCATCCAGAAGACTTCGGAAAAGTATATCGAGGCTTATGAACGGCTTACCGGAAAGGTCTTAGAAATATGAGAAAAAATTGCATCGATCGGCGAAAAAAGGAGCGGGAAGGGATGGTTCAAACAGGAATTGTAAAAGATGATCGGTACATGGATCATGTAGCAGACTCTTATCACCCCGAATCCCATCAGCGACTGGAAGTCCTGTACAGGATGCTCCAAGATTCTGACATGCAGGGGAAGTTTGCTGAAATAGAACCGCGGATGGCCAGCCAGGAGGAGCTGGAGCTGATCCATACCCCGGGTTATATCCAGATGGTGGCCTCGACAGCCGGCCGAACCTTCACGATGCTTGACCCAGATACCTATGCCTGTTCTAAATCCTATGAAACTGCGAAATTGGCTGTTGGGGGAACCCTGGCAGCGGTGGATAAGGTTTTGAAAGGGGAATTAAGCAATGCTTTTGCCCTCATCCGGCCTCCTGGGCACCATGCCGAGTCTAATCGGGCCATGGGTTTTTGCCTTTTTAACAACGTGGCCATCGCTGCGGGGTATGCCTTGAAAACCCATAAGGTTAAAAAGGCGCTGATCATCGATTGGGATTTGCACCATGGGAATGGTACGCAGCATTCTTTCTACGAGAGAGCAGACGTCCTTTATTTTTCCACTCATCAGTTTCCCTATTACCCGGGGACGGGGTTCGTAAACGAAGTTGGCAGCGGGGCAGGAAAAGGATTTACCGTCAATGTCCCCCTCTCCCCCGGTCCAGGGGATGGGGAATACATGATAATCTTTGAAGAGATTTTGGAGCCTATTGCCAGGGAGTATAAGCCGGACATCGTTTTTGTCTCCGCTGGCTTTGATATTTATTATCATGATCCTTTGGGAGGAATGCAGGTGACTCCCGAGGGATTTGCTAACCTGGCCAAAATTGTTTCTGAGTTTGCGCAGGAGACTTGCCACGGAAAAGTGGTGTTCGTCTTGGAAGGGGGTTACCACCTGGAGGGCCTCCGCAGTTCGGTTAAAGAGGTATTGAGGACCCTGCGGGGGGAAATTTTAGCCGGGGAAAGGGAAGGGAAGATCCGAAAGATGATGGATCACAGGCTGATTGCCCCCATCATAAAAAGGGTGAAAGAGGCCCAGAAGCCGTTCTGGAAAAATTTGTGAAAAAATATTTTTGGACGCAGATTCGCAAGATTTTTTAATTCATAAATAGAAAATCATTTTCTGCGTTCATCGGCGGAAATCTGCGTCCTATTTAAAAAGAAAGGAGGTCGACCATGAAACTACTTAGAGGATTCATCGTTCTTTGTTTATTGATCGCCATCGGGCTCGGGGGTCTTTCTTATCCCCACCCCGCTCTGGCCGCTTCTAAAAAGCTCTTGGCCATGGGAACTACTCAGGCTGCCTCCAGTCATTATGCCTATTTTGTGGCCGTGGCGAAGGTCATCAATACAAAGATGCCCGACGTGAATATCACGGTGGTGGAGACGGGTGCCTCTGTGGATAACATCAATCGCATCAAAAAGGGGGAACTTGACCTGGGACTGACCACCATCCACTTGCAATATCAGGCCTACCATGGCCTCGGCCCCTGGCAAGGGAAGGCCATCAAGGACCAGTATGTGCTCTGGGTATACCAACCCGCACCCCAGAACTTTGTGGTCCGGGAAGACAGCGGGGTGAAGTCAGTTTATGATTTGACGGGCAAGCCCTTCAACCCAGGGATGAGAGGATCGGCAACAGAAAAGACAGCGGAGTCAATCCTGGACGCTTTGGGAGTGAATCCCAAATATTACCGGGGTGGGACCGAAGATGCCGTTGCGGCCATCAAAGACAAGCGGGTCGTCGGATACGTCAAATCCGGTGCCGGGATAACTAGCTTGGACGCATCCACGCTGGACATCGCCACTTTCACTCCCATCCGCATCCTTGGGTTTTCCAGTGAGGAAATCAATAAGGTCCAGGCAAAATACCCTTACCTGAGCCCGATCACGATTCCCAAAGGCATTTATAAAGAGATCCCATCCTATCAAACATTCGCCATGCTCATCGGAGCTGTGGTAAAGAAAGATCTACCAGAAGAATTGGTCTACAGGATGGTGAAGGCAGTTTGGGAGGGATTTGATGAACAAGTCGCGGCTTTCCCTTCTGTAAAAGGGGTCAACCTTCCCCAGCTCACCCTCGAAACTTGCACGGTGCCATTGCATCCGGGCGCAATAAAATATTACAAAGAGCTTGGATTGAAGGTGCCTGAGCATCTGATCCCCTGAAACTGAAAAATAGGCGATATGCCGGCAATGCGTAGCTCTGTATGCCTGAGGGCTCAGAACAGGTCGATCTGAAAGATAAAGGAGAAGCGGAACCGAGGGAGCTGAAAGGAAGAATGGCCATTTTTGCCGCAGCGATGGCCATTTTGCTAACTCTGTTTCAGCTCTACACCTCTTTTGCGGGGGCTTTTCCTAACCTCATTCAACGAAGCATCCACATAGGATTCGTCTTTGTCCTGGCTTTTACCCTTTATCCTTACAGCGGCAAGAGATCACCGAAGGGACGCCTTTCCATCCCAGACCTGCTCATAATGATTCTGGGAGTGGTTAGCTGCATACACGTGATCCTACATTATGACCGGATCATGTTAGAGCCGGGTACCTCTGGCACATGGGATTTGATATTGGGGGCAATCGCCACTCTCCTGGTGCTGGAGATGACCCGGCGGATACTGAGCTGGATCCTTCCAGTGATCGCAACCTTGGCGATGGTTTATGCCTACTTTGGGCCATACCTTCCCGAAGCTTTTGCTCATCGAGGATTCAGCCTGAGTTACATCCTGGAAACCCTTTACCTTTCTACTTCTGGTCTTTGGGGAATTGTTACGGGAGTTTCTGCCACTGTGGTAGCCGGGTTTCTCATCTTTGGGTCGATTCTTTATTACACAGGGGGAGGGGAGGTCTTCGTCGATCTAGCAAAAGGAATTGCCGGTCGGTCTTATGGTGGGCCGGCGAAGGTGAGCTGCATATCCAGCGCCCTATTCGGGACGATCTCTGGGAGCGCAGTGGCTAACGTAGTGGTGGATGGTGTTTTTAACATCCCCTTGATGAAGCGATTGGGTTACAGGTCTGAATTCGCCGCCGCCGTAGAGGCGACCGCCTCAACTGGAGGCCAGATCATGCCTCCCGTTATGGGAGCGGGTGCTTTCATCATGGCGGAATTGATCGGGATCGCATACTTGAAAATAGCCCTGGCAGCGGCCATTCCCGCCCTTCTTTATTATCTGGGGGTGACCGCTTCTGTCCATTTTGAAGCCCGAAAATCCAACCTGGAACGCATCCCTAAAGAACTGATCCCTTCCATCCCGAAGGTTCTGCCGAAGAGTGCTCCTCTCTTTGTCCCCGTCATCGTGCTCATTTATTTGATGGTTCAAGGATACGATCCTACTACGGCTGTTTTTTGGTCCATTGTGGTTTCTGTGGGGATGTATTTTCTATCCGTCCGCAGTATGGCGCAGTTCCAAGAGAAAGGCCGGAATATGCTTTTAGCTTTGGGAGCCGGTGGCAAGTCGATCGTTCTGGTAGCGGCCTTATGTGCCTGCGCCCAGATCATCATTGGTATGTTCAATCTCTCCGGCCTGGGAATTAAGATCTCAGAGATGATCATAGGCCTGAGCGCAGGGATCAAATTTCTGGCGCTCTTTTTCACCATGGTCGTCTGCCTGATCCTCGGCATGGGAATACCCACGACCGCAGCTTACGTACTGGCTGCATCGGTTGCGGGCCCGGCCCTTGTCAAGCTCGGAGTTGTGCCGATTGCCGCCCATCTTTTCGTTTTCTACTTTGCAATTATTTCCGCCATCACCCCACCGGTTTGCGCTGCCGTTTATGCCGCTGTAGCTATTGCCGGGTCCAATTGGCTCAAGACAGGTTGGCTGGCAGTACGTATGGGATTGGCCGGCTTCATTGCTCCTTACCTCTTCATCTATCGTCCTCCGGTGTTACTCATCGGTTCACCTGGGGAAATCATCTGGGCCTCAATCGTAACAGGCCTGGCAACCTTTGCTTTGGCCGGCGGGGTGATCGGCTACTTTGGCAGCAAGAGCAGATGGTACGAAAACCTCCTGCTCTTTGTCGGGGCAGGGCTACTGATCAAACCGGGCCTGCTCACAGATCTTTTGGGATTTCTCATCGTCATCACGGTCTACCTCCTGCAAAAGAAGCGCGTAGCCTCCATCGCAGCTCTGGCGCTTGAAGCCCGAGAGATGAGAAAAAATCCATCAGCAAGATCGCCAAAATCATTCTCTTGATCTGCAGGAGTGTTTAAGTGTAAAATTTTTTAGATATTTTATGGAGCCCTGAATGAAA
>JACRCA010000171.1 GCA_016234425.1 Deltaproteobacteria bacterium
GGGACGGATGCTCATTATTTTGAATCCGCCCTCATGTCTCTGCAGGGGATGATGGCCGCTGAAATGGCCCAAAAAGGCTTGGCTGGCAACCCTGACCTGGCCACGTACTTAACGAACTTTATGGGAAAGGAAAGGGTCGTCCCGGAAAAGATCGTAGAAGATTTGGGAAGAAAGTGGGTGCTGTGCGAGATTTGGATCAAAAAATACCCTTGCTGTTTTTTACAGCACCGCCAGATCGACTCGGTCATCGAATTGAAGAAGCAGCATAATCTTTCCTATGAAGAGGTAAAGGCAATCGAAGTCCATGCCAGTCTGGCTGAAAAAATCTGCGACCGCCCGGAACCAAAAAATGAGGGGGACATGCAGTTCAGTTTTCAACATGTCTTGTCGGCAGCGATGTTGGATGGGGACGTAAACCTTAAACACATTTCTGAGAAAGCTGTAAATGACCCCAAGCTCAGGGAAGCCCGCTCGAAGGTATCCCT
Source organism: Deltaproteobacteria bacterium (assembly GCA_016234425.1). Taxonomy (GTDB): domain Bacteria; phylum Desulfobacterota; class SM23-61; order SM23-61; family SM23-61; genus JACRCA01. Next base: position 486 of record JACRCA010000171.1, read on the forward strand.
GATTTATCATCCTGATTTAACGATTGAATTTAACAAGGCCCCTGCTCGCGTCGTCATCAAAATGAAGGATGGGAGAGAATTCTCTCGGGAAAGAATGTACCCCATTGGGCACCCCACTCATGAGCCCTTGACAACAGAGCAGGTTCAAGGTCTTTACGCAAAGTTCAGCAAAGGAATATTAAGGAAGAAAGAAATTTCCAGGGTGGCCGATATGATTTTGAACCTGGAAGAACTAAAGAACCTGAAAAGGCTTATCAATACTCTTGTACAAGGATCCTGAGAATGGGAATGAATTATTTTCCGAAGTTATTTGAGCCCATCGGGATTGGGCAAATTACAGTCAGAAATCGGGTCATGATGCCCGCCATGGCCACGCGTTTCCCGGCTACCGGCCACTTGGCCACAGATCAGTCAGTCGGTTATTATGCCCAGCGGGCAGAGGGAGGAGTGGGTTTAATCATAACGGAAGGGACCTGCGTTGATAAACCTTTGGGACTCTCGGGAGGACCACACCAGTTGTGTATTGACGGGGATCAGTTTATCCCGGGGTTCAGTAGGGTGGTTGAAGCTGTACACTCCCATGGAGCAAAAATCGCCATTCAACTTCATCATGCTGGGCCTAATGCCCATTTTGAAGGGGCAAGCCCTGTGGCTCCATCACCAGTTCCTATGTCACATAGGCCCCATGTCATACCACGGGAACTAAGTAAGGAAGAAATAAAGGGAATCCTTAAAAAGTTTGCTATGGGAGCCAAAAGGGCTAAGCAGGCAGGATTTGATGCTGTAGAGTTACTATGTGCTCATGGATATTTATTAAACCGCTTCTTGTCCCCTCATGCGAATAAACGGAACGATGAATATGGCGGGAGCTGCGAGAATAGGGTAAGGATAGTACAGGAGATTGTAGAAAGCATACGGGCAGAGGTAGGAAGGAACTTTCCAATTCTTTGCAAGGTTCCTGGTAATGACTATGTCGATGGAGGTATTATTCCGGAAGAAAGCATGGCGATCTGCCAGATTTTGGAAGAATCGGGAGTAAGCGCTCTTACCATATCAGGGGGGAGCTCTGAAGCAAAATTTTCCCACATCGCCCCCATGGGATATCCTCAGGGCTGGCAGGTCCATCTGGCAGAGAAGATCAAAAAAAATATCAAGATCCCCGTAGCTGCCTTGGGAAAAATTAAAAATCCCGAGTTTGCCGAGAAGATTCTGAGTGAGGGGAAAGCGGATATGGTAGGCATCGGGAGATCCCTCATTGCCGACCCTGACTTCGTTATGAAGGCCCAGCGAAATGAAGTGGATAGTATCATTCCCTGTATTTCCTGCAACCATTGTTTTGAGAGGATCGTGGATGAAGGGAAGCCTCTCGGATGCGCGGTCAATCCCCTTACTGGGAGAGAATATGACACTCGGATTATGCCCGCTTTTAGATCCAGGAAAGTCCTTGTGGTAGGTGGAGGTCCAGCGGGGATGCAAGCGGCTGCTGTGGCTTCTTCCCGGGGACATGATGTGACCCTGGTTGAGAAGGATGAAAAATTGGGTGGACAACTGCTATTGGCAGCAAAGCCCCCAGATAAAGAGGAGATTACTGCCTTTACGAATTATCTGATTGGCCAGCTTGAAAAGAAGAAGGTTAAAGTTAAACTGAGAGAGAGGGCCACTCGTGAAGTCGTGGAAAGTTTAAATCCGGATGTGGTGGTGGTAGCGACTGGAGCCTTGCCGCTTATTCTCCCGATTTCCGGAGCAGATTCGGACAAGGTCGTTTCTTCATGGGGCGCCTTAGTGAACCCTGATAAATTGGGGAATGAAGTTGTTGTGATTGGTGGGGGATTAGTTGGTTGTGATGTAGCCTGCTTTATCGCCGACCAAGGTAAAAGGGTGACCATTGTGGAACAACTGGACAATGTGGGGTTAGATACAGGGTCCTCGAGTAGAAAGTTGCTGTTTCAAAAATTAAAAGAGAAAAATATAACCGTTATCCTAAGAGCTGTGGCCAAGGAGATAAGCAAAGACGGGGTTGCGTTTGTGGAAAATGGCCAGTCAAGAGTTTTTACTGCAGATACTGTGGTTTTAGCAGTTGGAGCAAGGTCTAATAGAGAACTTATGGATGCTCTGGGGAATGCCAAGGTGGAGGTTTACGCCATAGGAGATTGCGTGGCCCCAAGGAGGATTGTGCAAGCCAACGCCCAGGGTTTTGATGTCGGCCTTCGCTTGTAAAAAGTATTAAAAATGAAAATAAAAATTCGCAGCCTAAAGGATTTTTATAGCGGGGTGGTTTTCATCGTTTTCGGCCTTATTGCGTTGGTCATGTCCCGTAGTTACGCGATGGGGAGCGCGATGCGCATGGGACCGGGCTATTTTCCTAAGATTTTGGGGAGTCTGCTAATTCTTTTGGGGTTAATTATTTCTTTCCGTTCCCTATTATTAACTGGCGAAGGGATCAAGAAGGGAGAATCGCGACCTTTGATAATGGTGCTGGTTTCGGTGGTGGTATTCGCCTTTCTGATTAAGCCTCTTGGTTTGATATTGGCAACCTTGGCACTAGTTGTTTTAAGCTGTCTTGGTTGGTGGGAATTCCGATTCCGGGAAGTTGTTCTCCTCTATATCATTCTGGCAGTCCTGGCGGTAGGCTTATTTATCTATGGGGTAGGATTGCCGATTAAGATTTGGCCTCTATGATGGATCTCCTTAGCAACCTAATACTGGGTTTCGGCGTAGCCTTGAGCTTGATCAATCTGCTCTATTGCCTTATCGGGGTGATGATCGGCACTTTGATCGGGGTATTGCCCGGAATCGGCCCGCTTGCCACCATTGCCATGTTATTGCCCATTACATTCAACGTGCCCGCGGTTTCGGCGCTGATCATGCTCGCCGGCATTTATTATGGCGCCATGTACGGCGGCTCGACCACCTCTATCTTAGTGAATATCCCCGGTGAGGCTGCGTCGGTGGTGACCTGCCTCGACGGCTACCAGATGGCCCGGCAGGGGCGCGCTGGCCCAGCTCTGGCCATTGCCGCCCTGGGTTCATTCTTCGCTGGATGCGCGACCACCTTGATTATTGCCCTGTTCGCGCCGCCATTGGCAGAAGTGGCCTTCAAGTTTGGGCCGGCCGAGTATTTTTCCCTGATGGTTCTAGGACTTGTGTCGGCAGCGGTACTCGCTCATGGTTCAATGATTAAAGCTATTGCCATGATTTTGCTTGGGTTATTGCTGGGGCTGGTCGGGACGGATGTAAATTCTCGAGTTCGTCGCTTTACTTTTGACATTCCCGATCTGTTCGATGGCATCAGCTTTGTGGTAATCGCCATGGGGCTGTTTGCATTTGCCGAGATTATCACTAACTTGGAACGCAAAGAAAAACGGGTGGTCCTTACGGACGTACAGAGGCTTTTGCCCACTCGAGCCGATCTTGAGGCCTCGTGGAAAGCAGTATTGAGGGGAACTGGCCTGGGTTCGATCATCGGCATTCTGCCTGGCGGGGGGGCCATTCTCAGTTCTTTTGCCTCTTATGCTCTGGAAAAACGCCTGGCAAATGATCCTTCGCGATTCGGGAAAGGAGCGATTGAGGGAGTTGCCGGCCCGGAATCCGCCAACAATGCTGGTGCTCAGGCGTCCTTTATTCCCATGCTCACTTTGGGCATCCCTTCGAATGCAGTGATGGCAGTGATGTTAGGGGCCATGATGATCCAAGGAATCGTTATCGGCCCTCAGGTGATGACTGAACAGCCGAAGCTGTTCTGGGGAATCATCGCTAGCATGTGGGTTGGCAATTTGATGTTGGTAATAATTAATTTGCCGTTAATTGGGATATGGATCCGCATGTTGATGGTTCCCTACCGGCTGCTCTATCCAGCGATTCTCCTTTTTTGCTGTATTGGCGCTTATAGCCTCAGCAACAGTCCCTTCGAGGTTGGCCTAACAGCAGGATTTGGACTGTTGGGCTATATTTTTGTTAAGCTCGATTGCGAACCGGCTCCTTTACTTTTAGGATTCATCCTGGGCCCGATGATGGAAGAATACTTGCTCCGGGCGATGCGCCTTTCCCGCGGTGATCCCACTGTTTTCTTCACCCGGCCCATCAGTCTAGCAATGCTGATGGCCGCGGCGTTTTTGCTGCTCCTGATCATTGCCCCCACAGTCCGGCGCAAGCGGGAGGAAGCGTTCAAATAAGAATTATAATAGATTTAAGTGGAGGGTTTCCCTTTGCATCATTGATTTTCATCGACGCCCAAAATGGGCTATCAAAGTCCAAGAGGAGGTGTCTCATGAACAAGAAATTAATATTGCTTTTTGCGAGTGTAGTATTGGCAGCAGCGGTGCTAACCAGTGCTGCAGGGGATGCTCTCGCCCAAAGCTACCCCACTAAGTATATCCGGGTATTCGTTCCAGCCCCGGCGGGTGGAGGCACGGACATTTTGGCCCGGATCATCGGGCAAAAGTTCACTGAAAGCTGGGGCCAGCAGGTAGTGATCGAAAACCGGGGTGGGGCGAGCGGTACGATCGCCGCGGAAATGGCCGCCAAATCCGCACCCGATGGCTACAATCTTTTTATGATTTATTCTGCAATCCTTACGATCAATCCGAGCTTGTTCAAAAAATTGCCCTATGATCCAATAAAGGATTTCGATCCGGTGGCCATATTCGTTCAGGTGCCAAACATCTTGGTAGTTCATCCATCAGTGCCGGTCAAGTCGGTCAAGGAATTGATCGCTCTGGCCAAATCTAAACCCGGCCAACTCAATTGCGCCTCCTCTGGCATAGGCGTCTCGAATTACATGTGCATGGAATTGTTCAAAGGCATGACGGGGGTGGATTGGATGCATATCCCATACAAAGGTGGCGCTCCAGCCATGATCGACCTGTTGGGCGGGCAGGTACAGGTGATGTTCAATAACTTAGTCGAGTTAGCGCCCCACATCAAAGCCGGAAAGTTAAGGGCTTTGGCCGTGGCCACCCCAAAGCGTATATCGGCAATGCCTGATCTGCCCACCGTTGCGGAAGCCGGCGTTCCCGGATACGAAGTCCTCCTATGGTATGGGATGGTCGCTCCGGCTGGAACTCCCAAGGAAATTATAAAAAAACTCAATGCTGAGATTTTGAAGATCCAGAAAATGTCAGACGTGAAGGAGCGCCTCGACAAGATGGGGGCCGAACCCATTGACTACCCGCCGGAGCAGATGGCTGACTATATTAAGGTAGAAATGGCGAAATGGGCTAAAGTAATCAAAGATGCTGGCGTTAAGCCTGAATAATCGCCGTAACAGCTGATAACGCCCCCCGCAACCCTTTATCGGGGCTGTGCTTGCAGCGTGATGCTGGAGCCGCTTTCTAATAATGTTTCTCTGAGTGGCCAACCGATCTCACAAAATCAGAAAGGAGAAAGAGTGATCAGCGCCTATTTCTGGTCCATGAACCGTAACAAAAAGAGTACAGCTCTCGACCTCAAGTCGCCAGAGGGGTGATCAAAGCGGCCTAAAAGAAATTGCGGGAAGAGAGATCCAAGACGCACTGCAAAGAGGGAGAATTGCGGTAGAAGAAGAAAGGTGGATTCCATGACCACTTTCAGGAAGCTTTTCGAACCTGGCAGAATTGGCTCAATGGAGTTGAAAAACCGATTGATCATGGCTCCCATGGGAACCTCTTCCCATGACCGGGAGGGATTCATCCAGGAACGTACCGTATATTATTATGTCGAAAGAGCCAAAGGTGGAGTGGGGCTGATCATCGCTCAGTCCAGTAACGCCTTGCGGGAAGGACAGGCTCCAGGACGCGCCGGTACGTGGGATGACAAGTTCATCCCTGGACTCCGCCGGGTGGCTGAGGGAGTCCATGCTGCAGGGGGCAAGATCGCCTGGCAAATCCTGAACCACGGAAAGCTCTATAGCGCCTGGCTGGACCGGATCACCCATCCGGAAGACTTGAAAATCATCGGGCCTTCAGCCATCCCCTGGGTCCGCACAGGAGTAGCCCCCAAAGAAGCGACGAAAGAAGACATACGGCGCATCGTGGAAGGTTTCGGGGAAGCGGCGCGTCGGGTTAAAGAAGCGGGCATGGACGCTGTGGAGATCCATGGCGCCCATGGGTACATGATTACCCAATGGCTATCCCCGCGGGACAATAGGCGGAGCGATGAATACGGGGGGGACGCAAAAAAAAGGGCCGGGATGGCATGCGAGATCGTTGCCAAGGTAAGAGAGAAAGTGGGCCCGAACTTTCCCGTGATCTTTCGCTTCAGTGGAAGCCACTTCATCGAGGGAGGAGGAACCTTGGAAGATAGCCTCATCCAGGCTCCCCTCTTCGTAGAAGCAGGAGCTGACGCTCTTCACGTCTCAGCCTGCGAGGAAGAGACTACCTACTGGCAATTTTTGCCCTACCCGATGCCCGATGGAGCAATCGTCCACCTGGCCGCAGCCATAAAAAGGGTGGTGAATGTTCCCGTGATCGCCGTGGGTAAGATTTGGGATCCCCGGATGGCTGAACAGATTCTGGAGGAAGGAAAAGCAGATTTCGTAGCCCTGGGGCGACAGCTGTTAGCCGATCCCCAATGGCCAAACAAGGTGAAGGAAGGAAGATTTGAAGAAGTCCAGCGTTGCCTTTATTGCAACAACTGCCTGAACATGGAAGTCAGGCTCAAGGAGGTCCGGGAGAGGGGCCGGACCTGCACGGTAAATCCAGCGGTTTTGCGGGAACGGCAGTTCGGAATCAAACCAGCCCGGGCCGCAAGAAGCGTCATGATCATTGGAGGCGGGCTGGCCGGGATGGAAGCTGCGAGGGTTCTTGCCGAGCGAGGGCACCAGGTTAAGCTCTACGAGCGGAGCGACAGGCTGGGAGGCCAGTGGAATATTGCTGCCGTTCAACCCTTGAAAGAAAATTATCGGTACCTGGTCCCCTTTATGGAAAAGGGCCTAGAGAGGGCCAAGGTAAAGGTGATCTTGAATAAGGAAGTCACCCTGAGTTTCATCAAAGAAACCAACCCCGATGCCGTGGTTGTAGCCACAGGGGCCTTGTCCAAGACCTTAGAAATTCCCGGAGCTCACAGCCCACATGTGGTTCAGGCCAACGATGTCATAATGGGAAATAAGGGGGTGGGCAATCCGGTCATCGTCATCGGCGGTCGGCTGGTGGGGATGGAAACGGCTGATGCCCTGGCTGAGCAGGACCGTCAGGTCTTTTTGGTGACCGAAGACAAACTGGGAGAGAATGGAGCTCCCCTGGAGCGAAACATTTATCGAGCGATGCGTGATCGATTGATCCGGCATGGCCTGTACCTCTTCCCTGATTCCCCGGTTGTAGAAATTCTCCCAAACGGGGTCCATATTGCCTATAAGCACGAAATCGTCTTCCTGAAGGCGGAGACTGTGGTGATGGCTGTGGGGGCCGTTTCGAATGATGCGCTTTGGCAAGAGCTAAAAAAGGAAAAAATGGAAGCCTATGCCATCGGAGATTGCGTTGAGCCGAGAGACGCCATGGAAGCAATCCGCGAAGGGGCCGAGGTTGGAAGGATGATTTAATGTTACGGGAGGAGCTTTGATGGATTAAAAGATGGCCAACTCGGAGGCATAGAATGAAAATGGAGAGGAGGATGATCTTAGCATTATTTATTTTTTTCTTTGCTTCTTCTTCCGCTGCCGATGAGGGGGAAAAAGTTGCCGAGCAAATGGATCATCGAATCCATTTTAAATGTAATTTATCGGGAGACGAATATGAATTGGCAGCGAAGCTTGCCTTGACCATTAGCGGCCAAGCCTATTTCAACGACAAGTTCCCTCTCGGGGCAGACTTCATAAAAGTCGGCAAAGACCAAAAAATCTGGTGGAACGGATGGCAGAACTTCCCCCAGACATGGGCGGCGAACAGTGAAGGGAAAATCGTTGGCGGAGGTAAAGAGTTTAAAGACCCATTAACTGGAATGGAGTTTATTCTTGTCAGAGGTGGATGTTTTGAGATGGGGGATACCTTTGGCAATGGGAATGCTGACGAAGAGCCGGTGCACGAGGTTTGCGTGAGTGACTTTTATATGGGAAAATATGAGGCAACCCAAGAGCAGTGGGAAAAGGTTATGGGGAGTAATCCATCTTCTTTCCGGAGAGGTGGTAACTATCCTGTGGAGAATATCAGTTGGTATGAGGTCCAGGAATTCATCAGGAGGCTAAATCAGAAAAATAGGGTGGATTACCGTTTACCCACCGAGGCAGAATGGGAGTATGCAGCGAGGAGCAGGGGGAAGAAGGAGAAGTGGGCAGGTACAAGCAGCGAGTCAGATCTTGATGATTTTGCCTGGATAGACAGAAATTCTGGTGAACAAACCCATCCTGTGGGTCAGAAGAAGCCCAACAGCCTTGGGTTATTTGACATGACGGGGAATGTTTGGGAGTGGGTTGCTGACTGGTATGATGAGGATTATTACAAAATTACTCCCAGCCATGACCCGATAGGGCCGACCCGCGGAGATAGTCGGGTACTCCGCGGCGGCTCCTGGATCAGTATGCCGGGGGATGTGCGGGCATCACTCCGGGCCAGAGGCATTCCGTCGGTGAGGGGCAACCTTGGGGTTCGCCTGGCCTTCTCGCCCCGTTAATACAAACCCAATAATTGACTTTACCGTTCAAATCGTCATTGCGAGCCCGAAGGGGGCGGCAATCCAACGAAGTTGTTGCGAGGGCGGAGCCCGTGGCAATCTCAAGAGTTCCCTCGCTTCACTCGGGACAGGGCTTCGTAGTCCCGCGGGGCGGGCCTCCTCGCAATGACCCCAATGGCCGATTTAAGATTTTTTATAAATTCCCAGTCCCAGCTGCTTCAGCAGTTCCCCATTGATTTTATAGTCCTGAACGATCATCTTATGCAGGGCCTCGCCGCCCAGCGGTTCGATGACCATGTTCCATTTTTTAATCACCTCGATGACCGCAGGGTCCTTGAAAGCCTCAAGCAGAGCACTCTCGAGTTTCTTCTGGATATCCTTCGGGGTTACCGCTGGAACCGTCCAGCAGGCTCCACTTACCACCGCGAAGTCATAGCCTTTCTCCAGGATCGTAGGCGCATCCGGGAAGATGGTATTCCTCTTGGGATTCGTCGAAATAAGGAATCGCAGCCGTCCTGCATGGATATGCTCCACCTCAGTTCCCAGGGAAGCCGAATAAACCTGCACGTGCCCTCCCATCAATGCGGCTATACCGCTTCGGTCCCACCCGTAAAGGGTACGTGGATCCACTTCAGGTTTTCCCGCATCCCGATATACTCCATAATCAGGTGCATCGAAGTTCCCACCCCTGAAGTGCTATACCTTACCGTGTTAGGATTTTTTTTCACGTAGGCAATCATCTCCTCGAAGTTCTTCCAGGGATTTTCAAAATCTTCACCCAGAGGCCGATCAGAGGGAGGTTCAAAATCAGGAGCATGGTATTTCCCACGTACATACTCGCCACCGCGCCCCAGAAGAGATCGGGATGCTTCTTTATGAGCATGGGGCCCGGCTGCATTCCATAAATAAGCATGGCTCCCAGGAGAATGGCCATGACAGCATTAGAGGGAAGGCCCAGAGTAAGGAGGGGGATGAAGGCCCCACCCGTCCCCGCGTTGTTCGCCGTCTCCGGCCCGGCGACCCCTTCGATGGCTCCCTGGCCGAATCGTTCCGGATGGCGGGAGAACCTCTTTTCCATGGCGTAACTCGTGAAGGAAGAGATGACTCCTCCACCTCCGGGAAGGATTCCCAGGAAAAACCCGATCACCGATCCCCGAATGATGGGCCAGCTACTTTGTCTCCAATCGTCCAGGTTAGGGAGTAATCCCTTTAAGGAGGTCTGAAAGACCTCCCGCTTCAGAGAGAGTTCCATGTTGAGGAGTACCTCCGAAACCCCGAACAAGCCCATAGCCACGGGCACCAGGCCCACTCCGTCGACCAGGATGGGGATGTTAAAAGTAAACCGTTCCATGCCCGAGAGAATGTCCATTCCCACCGTACCCAAGAAAATTCCCAGAACGGCCATGCAAAGGGCTTTGGGCATGGAGTCCCCGGCTAAAAAAGTCAGCATAATGATTCCCAAGGTCATCAAGGAGAAGTATTCCGGAGGGCCAAACTTCAAAGCCACCTCGGCCAAGGGAGGAGCCACCAGCATAAGACCGATGACGCTAAATGTTCCCCCCATGAAAGAGCCCATGGCCGCTATCCCCAGAGCGGGCCCGGCCCTCCCTTGGCGGGCCATCTGATATCCATCCAGGCAGGTCACTACAGAGGCAGCCTCTCCCGGAATATTCAGAAGAATGGAAGTCGTTGAGCCCC
>JACRCA010000172.1 GCA_016234425.1 Deltaproteobacteria bacterium
CAGGGCATCCTCGGCTGAAGCCCCGCCCCTGCCGATGGAAGAACTAACGCCTTATGATCCCGAGAGAATCACCCTCCCGCCCGGATCCAGCGCTGGATGATCCTCCCAGGCCCGGGGGTTCAGGGCGCTTCGCTTGGCATCATGAGGCGCTGGTCGTTTCATGGATGGGGGCGGAAAAGGCACCCGGCCTCATTCTGCGGAGACTTGGCTGGAACCTTTGAGAAAGGCTTCTTCCCGGCCGATGCTGCCCGCGCTCATCGCCCCGAACCCCGGGCCACGAATAGGGATTCTGTAAAAGTGAAGGTGGGCAAGATGAGTGCTGGCATAGCCTCGCAGTTTTACGGGGAACCTATGAACTGCAGTTAGAGTTAGGATGAAAATATCAGGCCAAGCCAAATTCTGCAAGGGGCCTTCAATCTGGCCATTCCTTATTTTGAACAAAAGGGGTATAATTATATTGCTCGCCGAAAAGATCCTCTAACTTGTTGCTTAAAGGGAGGGTTGGACATGGAGATTACGCGCCGGGATTTTATCCGCAGCTCTCTCCTCGTGGGCGGTTCTCTGCTCTTTTCCCCTACCCCTCTTCCTGCCGTGCAAATAAAGAGAAATCAATGGCAGCCAGCTTATGAGAAGCTGGAGAAACAAGGGAAATTGGCTCAAAGGATCGAGCAAGCTTACAGCATCTTTGAGCATTGCCAGCTCTGTCCCCGGCAGTGCGGGGTGAACCGGAAAAAGGGCGAAAAAGGATTCTGCCAGGCTCCGGTCAAACCCGTGATTTTCAGCTATCATCCCCATTTTGGCGAAGAAGTGCCGATCACGGGCCAAAATGGCTCGGGCACCATCTTCTTCTCCAACTGTAACCTCCGCTGCGTCTTCTGCCAGAACTGGCCCATCTCCCATGAAGGGAGGGGAGATGAAATCCGAGACGAAGACCTGGCAGAGATGATGCTCAAACTCCAGAAGATCGGCTGCCATAACATCAACTTGGTTACCCCCACGCACGTCATGCCCAACATCCTAAGTGCCACGCGGATTGCCTTGAAGAAAGGTCTGCGTCTCCCCATTTTCTACAATACCAGCGGCTACGAGCGCCTGGAGATACTGAAGATCTTGGACGGCATTGTGGATATCTATAAGCCAGACATGAAATACATGGATGCCGATATGGCGGAGAAATATTCAGGCGGTGCCTCCGATTATCCGGAAGTAGCCAAAAAGGCGATCCTCGAAATGCACCGGCAGGTTGGAGTACTGAAGAGTGACGAGAATGGATTTGCCCTCCGCGGGCTGATGATCCGCCATTTAGTCATGCCCAACCGGGTGGCTGGGACGGAGAAATTTGTCCAGTGGGTGGCCAAGAACCTTCCCAAGGACACCTACGTGAACATTATGGCTCAATATCGGGTAGAATATAGAGCCTTTGAATATCCAGAAATCGCCCGGGGAATCACCGTGCAGGAATTCTTGGAAGCAATAGACTGGGCCAAAAAATATGGCTTAATCAACCTCGATTCTAAGTCTGTAATGATCTGTAAAATCTACGAACGCCGCCAATCAGGATAAAAAGAAAAACTATTTTTTTACCCTTTCCATATATTTTTTTGAGGCCACACTCACCTTCACGATATCTTTCACCTTAATAAACTGGGGAACTTGAATCTCCATTCCATTGGAGAGAGTCGCCGGTTTGTACACCTCATCCTGCAGGCTGCTCAGGCTGGGAGGGGTAGAGATGACTTCCAATTCCACCCATTCTGGAAAGAGGACATTCACCGGCTCCCCCTCCAGAAATTCCACGGAGAGCCTCATGTTGGGTTGAAGGAAGGGGTTGAAAGTCTCCAGTAAACTTCCACCCAGCTGAATCTGCTCATAGGATTCAGGGTCCATCATGTAGTATTCATCCGCATCCTTGTAAAGAAATTCCATGGTCTTGCGGTCAACTTCTACATTGCCCAATCTCTCATCGGGCTTGAATTTTCTGTCCAAGAATAGGCCGGATCGTAGGTCTTTCAACTTCACGTGGACAAGCCCTCCCATCTTGCCCCCGCCCATATGATATTCGCTCGTCAGGACCCTGTAGAGATTCCTCTCCAGTTGCAGAATCATTCCTGTTTTGAGGTCGGATGCGCGGATCATGATTTGCCCTTAAGATTTCATGGGGTAAAATTAGAAGGGTGGCATCGAAACCGCCGGAATGATAGCAAAAATATCAAAAAAAGAACGAAAAATCAACCCTCTCATTTTTTCCCATTTTATCAGTTCAATCCCCATGCATCTGTTTCAATGGACGGAATGAAGGGGCATGGTATAATTGCATATTGATAGAGGCGTTTTGTCAGGTCGATTCCTTATGAAAAAGGAGAGAACAATGCGATCATTAGCGATGGCTGGGCTCTGGCTCACGACCTGGTTCTGGCTCTCGGGAGGAGCAATAGCACAGGAGTTAACACCCGCTGCTTCAGAATCAAAGGAACTCCTCCAAGTAAAGGTTCACCAGCTTGTTGTGGACCCTACAAGCCTGCAACCCGTGGTCATTCTCGCTGACTCCCTCGAGGAGCGGGCCCTTCCCATATGGATCGGCCATTTTGAAGCCAATGCCATCAAGGCGGAGATGCAAGGGCTTAAACACTTCCGTCCCCTCACCCACGATCTCACCGAAAGAATCATCCAGAAGATGAACGGAACGATCCAG
>JACRCA010000177.1 GCA_016234425.1 Deltaproteobacteria bacterium
CATTGATCATTGATCATTGCCCATTGATTATTGCCCATTGATCATTGATCATTGACCATTGACCATTGACCATTATTTAATACTCATTTTGGAGGAAATAGACTATGAACCGCCACGATGACGACGATCGGGAAAAACCAAGCTGGCGCGAGATTGATAAGCTGCGCGATCGCAGCGGGCACGTCAGCCGGGAGCGGAAAAGCTTCCAAGAGCGCACCCTGAGGTCAGAGTGGGCGAAGAAGCAGCACCTGCGGGAGGCCGAAAAATTCTTCCAGGGGAAGAAAGGAACGGAAGCCTACAAGGCAGCCCACACGGCTATGCACGAAAAATACGGAACCCCAGAATTCCAGGCAGCGGCGAAAAATTTCCTCCAGCAATTCGGCCTGCCCGACGAGTGGGGTTCCCTCCTTCTAATCCTCGACTACCAGGACACGACATGGGTGAAAGAGGCATTGGTAGCGATGAGAGGAATGTACGAAAAGCGCAGCCTAATAGAGCAGAGAGGGTTCAAGGGGAAAGTGAGGGTATTGGCGACCACGACGAAAGATAAGATCTTGCGGCAAGAATGCGAAAAAATTCTGGATGAACTGTAAAAAAAATATCAGCAATTTGGAGAATAGAAGATGGCCTATGAAGCGATTATCATGGAAAAAGAGGGGAAAGTAGGCACCCTGGTGATGAATCGGCCGGAGGCTCTTAATTTTCTGGACCCCATCATGGCCCAGGAAATTGAGGTTGCCCTGGGGGATTTCGAAAAAGACGAAGAGATTCGGGCTGTGGTCATCACAGGGGCTGGCCGGGCTTTCTGCGCGGGAGGCGATGTGAAGTTCATGCAGCAGGACCGGCCAGTGCATGAGCTGGTGCGGCGCATGGAACGAGTCACGGGATTTATCAGGGCCATGCTTAATTTGCCCAAACCGATCATCGCTTCCGTTAATGGCCCGGCGATTGGCGCAGGATGTAACATTGCCTTGGCTGCGGATTTCGTGGTGGCTTCAGAAAAAGCCACCTTTGGCCAGGTGTTCTCGCGCATCGGCCTGATCCCGGACTGCGGTGGGGTATATCTTCTTCCGCGCCGGGTGGGCATGACCAAAGCTAAAGAGCTGGTCTTTACCGGGAGGATCGTGGATGCTCAGGAAGCGGAGCGTATTGGGTTGGTGAACCGCGTTGTTCCGGCCGAGGCGCTGGAAGAAGAGACACGTAAAATGGCGGAAGAGATGGCTAACGGGCCGACCATGGCCCTCGGCATTGCCAAGCGATTGCTCAACCAGAGCTATGAATCAGACTTGGAGACGATTCTCCGCGCCGAGAACAGCAACCAAGTGATGTTGCGGAAAGCTCAGGATCACCGGGAAGGGGTGCGGGCCTTCTTCGAGAAACGCAAGCCGGAGTTTAAAGGGAGGTAGGAATGAAAGTCATATTTCACGAGCGTTTCCACGAAGTTTACACGGCTGACCCGGCGGCGGCGGCCGGAAGGATGGAAGCCATCGTTAAGGCTCTGGGGAATGATTTCGATTGGGTCGCACCTCCTCCGGCAACGGAAAAAGATTTGGCTCTGGTACATACGCCAGAGCACATCGATCGCATCAAAAGATCCAACCATATTTACGAGATCGGGTTACTCTCTGCTGGCGGAGCAATCATGGCCGCGGAAATGGCCTGGCAAGGTCAGCCAGCCTTCGGGCTCATTCGTCCTCCCGGTCATCACGCCAGCCCGGATTCCTGCTGGGGATTCTGTTACTTCAACAACATGGCCATCGCCGTCAAGAAGCTGATGAAAGAAGCGAAGATTAAGAAGGCTTTCATTTTAGATTTTGACCTCCATTTTGGAGACGGAACGGAAAACTCCTTCCAGGGAATATCGCAGGTAGTTTATTTCCATCCTGAAGGATCCCATGGGAAACAATTCGTGGAGTCCGTGCAAAAGCGCCTTGAGCGAGCAGGGGGCTTCGACATCCTGGCAGTTTCTGCGGGATTTGACCGGCATGTAGAAGATTGGGGCGGGCTTTTGACGACGGAGGATTACAGGACCATCGGATCGTTGATCAAAACCTATTCCCAGAAAGTCTGCCAAGGGCGGCGCTTCGCCGTGCTCGAAGGCGGATATAACCATGCTGTGCTGGGGAAAAATGTGCGGGCCTTCATTGAAGGCCTAAAAGATTAAGGGTAAGAGGGGGAAAGGCGAAAGGGCGAATTTCCCCCTTTTTCCCTTTTCACCTTTGGCCCTGTTTTAATATGTATTGACGAATCTGGGCCAGGGCCATCTTGGTCATGCGATTTTCGATGAACCGCATGGCAAAGGGCCAGTGCTGCTCCAGGCAGTCTGTGCCTTGAGAATGGGCTAAAGCAATGTAGATCAGATGATCCTGCTCTTTCCTCTTACTCGCTCGGCCGGTTAAACCCAATCCCAGATCAGCTCCAGAGAGGTGGCGCACACCCTCAGCCAGGGCCTTAGCCACTTCCGCACTGATCATCTCCCCATCTTTAAAAAGGGACCCGGGTACATTCAGCAATCTCTCGGCCACTGCCAGGTTGACGATGGTCAGGCCCAGGCGGAAGAATTCTGTGTTTCCATCCATCAATTTCAGCGTCTGGATGACCGAGCTGCCGAAGGCAGTCTCGGCCACCGCCAAGCTGAGGTCCGCCCTACGTAATAGGGAACTCAAGACACTTTCATAACTTTCTTCATCAGAACCGAATATGAAGTCTTTTAAACGCCTCCGAATTTCTGCCTCTAAGGGAGAAATCAGGTCTTCAGCCTCGGCCCTATCCACAGCTTTGACTGTAAGACGAACGTGGATCTCACCAATCTGCGTATGAGCCAGAAGGCCGATCGTTGGGTTCACCCCCTTGTCGATCAGGTCTTTGAGTTGCTCATCCACGACGCTCTCTCCGATCCCGAAAAGCTTGAGGACGCGAGAAACGATCACTTCCCGAACGCCCAATTTTTCCCGGAGATACGGCAGCACGCTGTGTTCCATAAAGTAGCGCATCTCATGGGGCACGCCCGGAACGGCGATGATGGCCTTGCCGTCGTGTTCGGCGATAAAGCCCGGGGCTGTGCCCACCGGGTTCTCGATGGGGATTGCTCCTTCGGGGATGTAGGCTTGCTTGCGGTTGTTGGGGCTCATTGTCCGGCCCAGGCGCCGGAAGAAATCGTTGATCTGGTCATAAAGGTGGGGCTGAAAAACCAGCGGCCGCCCCAAAACTTCAGCTACGGCCTCCCGGGTCACGTCATCGAGGGTCGGGCCAATGCCCCCCGTTGTGATGATAAGATCCGAGCGACTTAGCGCAATTCGCAGGGTGGTTTTCAGCCGTTCCAAGTTATCTCCCACGGTAGACTTGAAATGCAAATCCAGGCCCACGGTGGTCAATTGCTGGGCAATATGGGCAGAGTTAGTGTCCACAATCTGCCCGAGCAACAATTCAGTTCCAATGGCGATGATTTCTGCTTTCATGTGGCTTTCTCTTCTAGTGTCGCATCCCAAAAGTTCCTTGACAAATTCTGACGTGGAGCCACTTTTCAATTATTCAACTCATTTCTGAGACGCGATACTAGTTGGGACGCAGATTTTCGCAGTTATTCGCAGGTAAAGATTTTTATACTTATAAAATCTTGAATATCTGCGTCCAATAATTCAATTTCCGCTCGCCTGAATGATCTCCTCCACAGCTTGATCGATCTCTGGATAGCGAAATTGGAACCCATTCTTTAAGAGCTTCTGGGGGATAACCCTCTGCCCTTCGAGTAATACCGCACCAAATTCCCCCAGGATCATTCTTAGCAGGAAACCAGGGGCAGACAAGAACGACGGCCGACGCAGGGCTTTCCCGAGAGCCTTAGCCAGGGTTTTGTTGCGCACTGGACTGGGTGAGGTGAAATTCACCGGGCCGGATATCTCGGGATGTTCCATGAGGAATAAAAAAGCTCGGGCGAGGTCTTCGATATGAATCCAGGAGAACCATTGTTTTCCGCTTCCCAAGGGCCCCCCGAGATATTTCTTAAAGAGAGGGATCATCTGACTCAAGGCTCCGCCTTTTTCGCCCAGGACGATGCCAAATCGAGTAAGCACAACCCGGCAATCC
>JACRCA010000169.1 GCA_016234425.1 Deltaproteobacteria bacterium
GGAGCGGGGGATCTTTTGCAAAACCTTCGACCAACGAGGGAACCCCCAAAGGAGGGAGACTCCCTGGATGCATTCCACCTGCAGGTGCCGGCGAACTAGAGCAAGGATGGTGGAATAATCAAACTTGAAAGTGTGATCCGCGGGAACCTCCCAGATGTGCGGGCAGGAGATTTCCCTGCCGAGGAAACGCTGGGAGAGCCTGTTTAAACTCCTGGATAGGAAACAACTCAGGCTCGCAAAGTTGGCCACAGAAATCACCACCTTCCCCCCCAGGGAAGTCACCCGGCCCATTTCCGCAACTGCTCGGTCTGGATTGCTGAAATGGTCGATGGCTCCCTTGCAGACCACTCGAGTAAAAGAGTCGTTCAAGAAAGGAAGGTCTTCAGCTAAACTCCTCACCAACCTTACCATTCCTCCAGCATCCCTTACCCACTCCTTAGCTTTCCGGAGCATCACCCGAGATGGTTCACAACCAAAAAGAACCCCTCCTTTTTTAGCCATGGATACGGCATCGATTCCCCGCCCGCAACCGACGTCCAGAACCTGATGACCATTTCCTGACTGAACAGCCCGGAGGGTCTCAGCGGTCATGCGCTGGAAGACGAACTCTGTGTCCAAGGAAACAAAGGCGGGCAGGACATGGTCATCGTTCCATTCCAAGTCGACTTTTACCAAATCAACTTTTTCAGGCACGAGGGGCCCTTTCTGGCGAGGACTTCGGCGATCTACTACCGGGCAGAGGGGAGGAGGCGCATCGATCCCGGGCGATTTGCACGATCCGGCCGATGAATTCGGTGTAGCTAAACCCAGCCGCTTTGGCAGACCGAGTCATCCCTGCATCCGGGGAAATATCCGGGTTGGCATTAATCTCCAGTACATAAGGGATTCCCTGGGGGCTGAGCCGAAGGTCTACCCGGCCATAATCGCGACACTCCAGGATGCGGTAAGAAAGAAGCGAAACTTCCTTGACCCTCTTTTCGATCTCTGGAGAAAGGGGCGCTGGACAGAGTGGGACGGAACAGATAAATTCCTGGCTGTTTTCTATCCATTTGGCGGCATAGCCGCAAATCTTGGGCAAATCAGGTGGCAAGCTCGAAAAATCTATCTCTGAGATGGGCAGGATATGGGGGACCTCATTTCCGAGTATGGAGACATTCAACTCCCGGCCGTCGATGTACTCTTCCACCAGGGCCGGTTGTCCATAATCCTTATGAATTCTTCGCACCCGCTGCTTGAGGGATTTCTCATCCCGCACAAAGGAGTTGTTATCAATGCCCAGGCCGGCATCCTCGCGCATGGGTTTGACGATTAAGGGAAATTGCAACCCCGAGATCCGTTCGTCCCCCCCGGGCATCCATACTTGGTAAGGGGGAGTTGGGATGCCATGGTGCGCGAGGATGGATTTTGTTTTCCCTTTATCTTGAGATAGACCGAGGACCAGGGCGGAGGAGCCGGTAAAGGGAATTTCTAAGAGTTCCAATAGGGCTGCGACGTTCATCTCCAGCCGGCTTCGCCCGCAAAACTCTTCACAGAGGTTGAAAATCACCTCTGCCTTGACGGAGCGGACTTTTTTTAGAAAGGCAGACAGTTCTCCCTGGGCTTCCAGAGTATGTATGGAATAACCCAAAGAGTAAAGGGCTTTTTGTACAGCCTGCAGACGGGATAGAACAGACTCTTGGCCGATGGTGTCAGGCCTCCCATCAGAAAAGAAGGGTGCGGGAAGACTGTAGAGAATGAGAAGGGATGTTTTTTTCACAGGTTCAACCCCACCCTCTGGCAAGCAATTTCCAATACCCGGTTGATAAGATCTGCGTAAGATAATCCGGCGGTTCTGGCGGCTTTAGGAAAGCAGGAATTGGCGTCGGGGTTGGGCAGGATCCCGGGAAGGGGGTTCAATTCCAGTACATTTGGTTCTCCTGATTCATCCAGGCGAATATCGATGCGACACCAGTCTCGGCAGCGCAGTGCCAGAAAGGCTGCTTGGCTTACGGCTCGAATCCTTTTTTCCAATGAGGACGAGGTTTTTGCCGGGCAAGCGAAAATTTCCAAGGGTTTTTCCACCGTATCCCAGATCCACTTGGCCTCGAAGGAATAGATCGGATTGATGTTGGCGGGCAATTGCTCGAACTGGATCTCCACGATAGGCAGCACCTGCACCTCGGCTCCGTTACCCAACAGGGCCACGGTGAATTCCCGCCCCGCAAGATATTTTTCCACGAGGGCCGGCTGATGGTATTCGGTTAATATGGCGGAGATTTGTTCTTGCAGTTGGGCGGTTGTGCGAACCAGGGAGTTGTTGCGAATCCCTTTGCTGGACCCTTCATAAAGGGGTTTAACAATAAGCGGGAAAGGGGGAAATTTTTTCTTCTCCGGCAGATCCCGGACGACCACGAAGGGGGCGGTCGGGACCCCGTGGTAAGAGAGCACCTCCTTAGCCAGGGACTTATCTAAGCATAACCCCAAAGTTATGGGGCCCGAGCCCGTATAAGGAATGCGTAACATCTCCAGCATGGCCGGGATTTGCAATTCCCGGCTGCTGCCAGAGAGTCCTTCGGCCATGTTGAAGACGATGTCAGGGCGAAGCTGCCGGAATTTTTCAAAAGCGTCTTCATTGGCCTCAATGGGGATAACTCGATGCTTGCCCGAAAGGGCTGAGCGGACCGCGGCAATCGTCTCTTCATCGTCCCATTCGGCGTAGAAGTCATCGGAGATAGATTCATTTGTTGGCTTCAGGTTGAAGCATAACCCAACGTGCATTGAATCTCTGGCCTCTCTTAAAACAGGAAAACTGCGGCGGCCACTACGGTCGACCAACCGTTCTTGACGATACTGGACTGAGTGATGTTTGTTGTACGTACGATCTTATCACTGATGCGGTAGAATTCTTTCTTCTCGTCCCAGCTCTTGTCCTCATCGAATTCCATGCCCAAGGTGGAAGCCAGCATGGCGGCGGCCAAGTCTTCGGCGTAATCTCCCGCTTCTTTTTCCGTTTGCCCGAAAGCATGATGTTCGCTCAGGTAGCCATACAGCGATTTTTCCGAAGGAATGGCACAGCCAATGGAGGCGGCAATGAGGCGTCGGGGCTCATTGCTGCTGCACTTGGCCAGCACGCAGAAGGTTATGCCTCCGGGAACGAGCTCCCGCAGTCCTTGGGTTCGGGAGATAATCTTGCATCGCGGGGGCAAAATGCTGGAGACCGTTACCAAGTTGCATTTTTCAATGCCCGCATCGCGCAAACCCAGCTCAAAGGAGCGGAGCTCTTCTTTATGAACGCCCACCCCTTTGGTGAAAAAAAGTTTTCGAGGGACCCATGGTTCCAATTTAAATCTCCCTTCCGGCGGTGTGATTCTTCCCGCGGCCTGGAAAGTGCGTGAAAATATAGCCCAGAAATTTGTAGATCAGTTTAGCGGCTAAAAAGTCCGGGGCGAACAATCCCGGGATGGGGACCAGCTCCACCACATCGAAACCGACGATCCTACTTTTTTCCGTCAGGCCGCGCAAGAATTGCGTGAGGGTCTTCCAATTCAGGCCCCCAGGCTCTGGCGTTCCCACCGCAGGCATGATGGCGGGGTCCAGGACATCCAGGTCGATGGTCACGTAAACCTCGGGAGAGAGGGCTTCAAATACCTCCTCTTCCCAATCCGGCACCTCCGCAAAGCGATGCCAAAGAAAACATTTTACCCCCCCACTTTTTAAGAAGAGGTTTTCTTCCAGACTTAAACTCCGCACCCCCACTTGGACCAGAGGGCCAAGCTCCGCCAGACGACGACCCACGCAGGCATGGCTGAAGGATGTCCCCTGGTAACTATCACGCAGATCGGCATGAGCATCCAGTTGGAGAAAGGAGATTTGCGGATATTTTTCCTTTAAAGCCTTAGCCATTCCCAGGGTGACGGTGTGTTCTCCTCCGATGAGTACGGGATATTTATTCTCCCGCATCACCGGCTCAGCATAGCTGTAAACTTGCCGGATCATTTCCTCCGGGCCAGAGGCCACGGCTTGCAGCGGTGCGAGAGTATGAAACCCGACCCGGGAAGGTGCCGTCTCCAGCTCTTCGTCAAAAAGCTCCAGGTGAGAGGAGGCCTCCAGGATCGCTAAGGGCCCGCGGCGGGCCCCCGGGAGGCAAGTGCTGGTGAGGTCATAAGCCACAGGCAAAAAGACCACCCTGGAGTTTTCCCAAAGGCATTGCTCCTGGGGAAGCCCCCCGAAGTTAAGCGAGATGATTTGAGGTGTGGGCATCATCTATTATTACTTATTTTTGATTTCCGCAGAAATTCTTTTTTCGTGTCCAGGGAATACAATTTTTTCATTTCTGGCCGAACCCGCCTGGAAAGGAAAGCTCTGCTTTCCTGGGCCACGGCGGTGACCAGGAGAGGAAGGGCAATGGTGCAATCGCAATAAAGGGTTACCTTTTTCGCCCGCTCAGAAATTTTCCCCCAGGATTGCCCCTCCTCGAAAGTGCATCCACTCAATCCACCCCAGTGCGGGGCATCGGTGGTCACCTGGATGGCGTAGCGATGCCCCGGCACTTTAAGGCCCATCATATTAGCAGTTACTTCGGTTTGCTGGATGAAGTTCTTGGGGGTGCCGCCTCCTAAGAAAATGACCCCGGTGACTTTCGATTGAGCCACGATATAAGCCGTCTCCCGGACGTCACCCACGATATCGAAGAGGAAGGAGGGACCTTTTGTGGCCTGGGCCAGAGCAATCCCGATGGAAGAGTCTCCCAGCGCCGGGCAGTAGATGGGCACCCCAGCTCGGACGGCGGAAGGGATGATTCCGTCTTGCTTGCCATCCCGGAGAAGTTTTTCTCCCAGAAGGATGAAGAACTCCCGGGTGGTTAAGGGCCGGCGGGGTTTTAAGGAACGAGCAAAGTTCAGGATATAATAATCCACTTCATTGAATTCCTTTTCCCAGGCAAAAACATCATAGATCCGGTCGATCCCTTCTTTTCTCAGGGCCAAATCGTCAACCTGGCAAGTTCCTTGCCAGTGCTGATTTCCCAGGGTTTCATGAATATCGTGGAAAAGGTTTGCCCCTGTAGAAACCAGGCAGTCAATCAGACGATTTTCAATTAGATAAACCAGAAGTTTGCGCATTCCGGCCGGGACCAAGGCACCTGCTAAGCCGAGCAGGATGGTCACTTCATCTTTGAGCATTTCCACCCAAACCTGAACGGCGAGGGAAAGATTTTTCCCTTGGAAGGCAGTCTGGCCCATCTCTCGCAGCAGGTCAGACACCCTATTTTCCAGGCGCACTTCCATGGGCTGGACGGGATGAAGCAACTTGAAACGCCGGGGCATTTTTTCCGCCTCCCAGAGGGGGTTGATCTTTTGTTGGCGATTAAAAAATACTTAAAAATTTTTTTTTCGTCAAGAAATTTAAATGAAAAATTTAGCAAAGTACACTTGCCTCCCTTCACTTATTGAGGTCACGAATGATTACTCATTAACCGGGTGGGAGGGTGATGAAGGAGGGAGCATCGGCGGGAAAAGGATATCCCCAGAGTCCCCACTTCCCTTCCGCCAAGGAAAGGCGGGAGCGGAGGAATCCAGGGCATCCTGGGCTGAAGCCCCGCCCCTGCCGATGGAAGAACTAACGCCTCATGATCCCGAGAGAATCACCCTCCCGCCCGGATCCAGCGCTGGATGATCCTGCCAGGCCCGGGGGTTCAGGGCGCTTCGCTTGGCCTCATGAGGCGCTGGTCGTTTCATGGATGGGGGCGGAAAAGGCCCCCGGCCTCATTCTGCGGAGACCTGGCTGGAGCCTCTGAGAAAGGCTTTTTCCCGGCCGATGCTGCCCGCGCTCATCGCCCCGAACCCCGGGCCACGAATAGGAATTCTGTAAAAGTGAAGGTGGGCAAGACAAAGTACAGCCTTGACTTTGGAAGAGAGACCTGCTAATTTGCGCCTAAAATGAAGATGAGAAGGCAGGGTTGGGTATGATCCCCAGGTATTCCAGGAAAGCGATGGCGGCGGTATGGGAGCCAGAGAACCGCTTCCGCAAATGGTTGCAGATCGAGATCTGGGTCTGTGAGGCGATGGCCAAGAGGGGAGAAGTCCCAGTGGCCGCCCTCAAGACCATCAAAGAGAAGGCTGGCTTCGATGTCGAGCGGATTGAAAAAATCGAAAAGGTGGTTAAGCATGATGTCATCGCCTTCCTGACTGCCGTGGGCGAACGCCTTGGACCGGAGGCGCGCTATCTGCACTTGGGTTTAACTTCTTCGGATATATTGGACACTTCTCTGGCCATGCTCTTGGTCGAGGCGGCCAAGATTTTAGAAGAAGATTTGCTCGTTTTCCTGCAGGTTCTGAAAAGGCGGGCCTATGATTACCGGCGGACCCCCATGATCGGACGCACCCATGGGATCCATGCTGAGCCCATTACCTTCGGGCTTAGCTTGGCCTTGTGGTATGCGGAGATGGAGCGGAATTTGGAACGCCTCCGGCAGGCCAAAGAGAGGATAGCCTACGGGAAGATCTCTGGGGCCGTAGGGACCTTTGCCCACCTCTCCCCCGAGGTGGAGGCTTATGTTTGTAGAAAGTGTGGGCTCCAGCCCGCCCCCATCTCCAGCCAGATTATCCAGCGAGACCGCCATGCTGAATTTTTTACTACCCTGGCCCTGATCGCCACCAGCGTCGAGAAGATCGCCCTGCAAATCCGCCATCTGCAAAGAACGGAAGTGGCCGAGGCGGAGGAACCGTTTGGCCAAGGGCAAAAGGGATCTTCGGCCATGCCGCACAAGAGAAATCCCATTGCTTCGGAAAATCTGATGGGTCTCTCCCGGGTCGTGCGCTCCAATGCATTTGCCGCTCTGGAGAATGTCGCTCTCTGGCATGAACGGGACATCAGTCACTCTTCTGTGGAGCGCATCATTGCCCCAGACAGCACGATTCTTCTTGATTACATGCTCGACCGAGTCACCCAACTGGTGGACCGCTTGGTGGTCTATCCGCAAGCGATGAAGGCCAACTTGGAGAGGACGCGAGGTTTGATCTTTTCTGAGGCGTTCATGCTGAGGTTTGTGCAAAAGGGGTTGAGCCGGAAGGAAGCCTATGCTCTGGTGCAGAAAGCGGCCTTCCGGGCCCTGCGGGAAAAGAAAGAATTCCCGGCCATCCTTCTAAAAGATCGTTCTATCCTCAAGCATCTAAAACCTGAGGAAGTGAAGGGATGCTTTGACCTGTTCCATTCCTTGCGTTATGTGGATAGAATCTTTCGCCGGGTTTTTCGAGCAAAAATGTGACCCGGCACCGCAAAGGAATTCAAAAATACAGTAATGCGCCTGTGGTTTTCGGGGTTGTTTGGGAGGGGGGTGAATTATGATTCTGGGGCTCGAGGAGATTGAAAAAAAGGTTTGGGAGGAGGAGAAACTCTTCCTGATGAAACAGGTCGGAATCCTACTCATTAAGAATAATGCCATCAAGTTTGGCGACTATATTCTGAGCTCCGGTAAGAGGAGTCCTTACTATATAGATTTGCGGCAGACCATCTCCAGCCCGATTACCATGGATTGGATTGCGAATTCTTTGAATCGAATCATCCTCAATGAAATCGGAAAGGAAAGGATCGATAAAATATTGGGCGTCCCGACAGCAGGAGTTCCCTTTGCCACGGTGGTCAGTCAAAAATTGGGCATTCCTCTTATTTACTACCGTCAGGCCCGGAAAGAACACGGGGTGAGAAAGAAGATTGAGGGGATTTTGGACAGGAACGACAGGGTTCTCATCGTCGATGACCTCATCACAACTGGAGAGAGCGTGATTGAGGCGGCAGAAGTGGTCCGGGAACAAGGAGGCGTGGTCAATGAGCTGGTGGTTCTATTAGACCGGGAGCAGGGAGGCCCGGAGAATCTCCGGAAAGCCCGGATCGAACCCCATGTCCTCTTCAAAATTTCCGATGCGATGACCTGGCTCCACTCCGTCGGATTGATCAGTAAAGAGATCTACGAGACTTTGAAGAAATACATCGAAGAAGAAAGTAGAGCTGTGAAGGCATCGTCCACCTAAAAAACCCGAACATCCCGAACATATTGAGATCTTTTATTATGCGCAACCCTTTCCCCTAAGCCCCCCGAAGGAAACCGACCCATCTATATGGCCAGCCATCTCTTGGCTTGACTCTGACGAAAAATTGAGATATTTTAGCCTTCAATGCTATGTCCCTTCTTTCCCAAGTGTCAGGATTGTGGGGGAGAGTGAAACGTGGAGGAACGGAAAGATCTTTTTTTCCAGCGGAAAAGGAAGGCTGAAGAGTTGAAAAGAGAGGGGATTCCCCTCTACCCCAATACTTTCCGGGTAAGCCACTCCGTAGAAGAAGTCTGCAACTCTTATGGTAAGCGGAGCGCAGAAGAGCTGCAGGCCCTGGAAGATCGTTTGGCCTTGGCCGGACGCCTGATGCGCCTGAGTAATTTTGGGAAGGCAGCTTTTTTCCACATTCAGGACCGCACGGGAAAGATCCAAGGGTATCTTCGGTGGGACCGTATAGATGAAAAAAGCTTGGAGATATTCCACCGGTTAGATGTCGGAGACATCATAGGAGCAAGGGGGAGACTTTTTCGGACGAAAACGGAGGAGCTCACGCTCATGGTCGAGGAACTGGAGCTGCTGGCAAAATCTCTCCGCCCCCTGCCCGAAAAATGGCATGGTTTAACTGACCAGGAGTTGCGCTACCGGCAGCGTTATCTGGACTTGATCGTCAACCCTCACTCCCGCGAAGTCTTCATCACGAGAAGCCGAACGGTCGCCTTCCTCAGGAGTTTCCTGATAGGCCGGGGATTTCTGGAGGTAGAGACCCCGATGATGCAACCAGTGCCCGGAGGCGCCATCGCCCGCCCTTTCAAGACCCATCATAGTACCTTGGATATGGAGCTATACCTGCGCGTGGCTCCGGAACTTTACCTCAAACGCCTACTGGTGGGCGGTTTTGAGAGGGTCTTCGAAATCAATCGTAACTTCCGTAATGAAGGACTCTCCACCCAACATAATCCTGAATTCACCATGCTGGAGTTCTATCAAGCCTACGCCACTCACTGGGATCTGATGGAGATGACCGAAACCATGATCTCCTCATTAGTTCAGGAAATCAAAGGAGAGATGACCCTGGAATATCAGGGAACCAGGATTGACTTCACCCCTTCCTGGAAAAGAATCACCCTGCGCGAAGGATTGCTGAGCCATGGAGAGTTGAGAGAAGCAGGCCTGGAAGACCCGGAAAAACTTATCCGCTATGGGAGACATCTGGGAATAGAGTTCAAGGGAGACGAAGCGCCGGGAAAAGTCTTGGTAGACCTCTTTGAAAAAGTGGTTGGATCCTACTTAATCCAGCCGACCTTTGTAACCGCAGATACTACCGATGATTCCCCCTTGGCCAGGAAAAACGACCAGAACCCGGAAGTGGTGGATCGCTTCGAGCTTTACATCTTCGGCCGGGAGATCGCCAATGCTTTTTCTGAGCTCAACGATCCCCAGGACCAACGGGAGCGATTTAAGAAGCAAGCGCACCTCAAAGCGAGGGATAGAGAAGGGGCGGGGGTCATCGATGAAGATTTCCTTCGCGCTCTGGAGTATGGGATGCCGCCGGCCGCTGGAGAAGGGATTGGCGTGGACCGTTTGGTCATGCTCTTAACGAATTCTCCTTCCATCCGCGACGTGATCCTCTTTCCCCAAATGCGTCCGGAGAGCTTGGACCGGCAATGACGGGTCAGCCATTGGTTCGCCAAGATTCGGCAATGGACATATGCCTGAGCATTGAATAGGGAATGACGATGGCTCGTTGGGAAAGTACTCTGTATGCGTTATGAACTCTTCATCAGCCTGCGCTACCTGAAAGCCAAGCGGAAGCAAATCTTCATCTCCATCATTACGGTCATCTGCATGGCTGGCGTTGGTCTTGGGGTAATGGCCCTGGTGGTTGTTTTGTCTGTAATGAGCGGGTTTGTAGAAGATTTAAAAACAAAAATCCTGGGGACAAATGCCCATCTGGTCATCCTGCAACATGGTTCGGCCATGCGGGATTACCAGGAAGTGGTACGGAAGGTGGAAGGGGTAAAGGGGGTCGTGGCCGCTACTCCCTTCATTTTTAGCCAAGCTCTGCTCACTTCGGAAACCAACGTCCACGGGATTGCCCTGCGGGGAATCGACCCGGAAACAGCGGGGCGGGTGATTAATATCGAAACCACTCTCAAAAAAGGCTCGCTGGAAAGCCTGAAAAAGGAGGGAGGATCCTCTTGGCCCCCGGGGATTTTCATCGGCAAAGAGCTGGCCCAAAATCTGGGTGTTATGCTGGAGGACACAGTGGTCGTAGTTTCTCCTTTAGGGGCCATGGCTCCGATGGGGACGGGTTCCCCGATGAAAAAATTTCGAGTCACCGGTATTTTTGATTCAGGAATGTATGAGTACGATACTTCCCTCGCTTACATCTCCCTGGAAAGTGCGCAAAAGTTTCTGGCCATGGAAGATGTCGTCTCGGGTGTGGAAGTGAAAGTTCAGGATATTTACGGAGTGAGAAAAGTAGGCCAGAGCATTCAGAAATTATTGGGGTTTCCTTTCTGGACAAAAGACTGGATGCAGATGAACAGAAGCCTATTCGCCGCTCTAAAGCTGGAACGAACCGTGATGTTCATCATCCTCGTGCTCATCGTCTTGGTGGCAGCATTCGGAATTGTCAGCACGTTGATCATGGTGGTAATGGAAAAGAATAAGGACATCGCTATTCTCAAGTCCATGGGGGCGACGGCTAAATCCATCATGAGGATCTTTATCTTCGAAGGCCTGATCGTCGGGGTTGTGGGAACGATCTTGGGTCTCATCGGGGGATATGTGATTTGTATCCTCCTGGCCAAATACCAGTTCATTTCCCTTCCCAGCGAGGTCTATTATATCTCCCATCTTCCTGTGAAAATGAACATGACGGATTTTTTGATCGTAGCTCTCTCGGCCATCGCGATCAGTTTCTTGGCCACCCTCTACCCTGCCTGGCAGGCTTCTAAGCTCGATCCGGCCGAGGCGTTGCGCTATGAATGAGGGTGTCGCAACAAACATTAACCGCCGCGCAGGCAGAGGCAAAGGGAAAGATTAGCTGGAAATTGATGGTTGCCCTCGGCGACCTCTGCGGTGAAGGGGCACGATAAGGAGGACTAAATGGTTGGGTTTTTAAATGCTTTTTTGTTCGACGATAAATATGAAAAAGAATTGAAAGAATTGCAAAAAAAAGCAACCCAAGATCCGAAAAACATCCACCTCTTTGTCAAGATGGGGGACTTGCTGCAGAAGATGGGTAAAAGAGGGGAAGCCCTGGAGGCCTACCGCAAAGCCTCCGAAAGATATGCTCTGAGTGGATTCTTGATCCAGGCGATCGCGGTCA
>JACRCA010000170.1 GCA_016234425.1 Deltaproteobacteria bacterium
AATCTGTACCTGGACCACGGCGAAGCCCTCTTTTTTGGCCCGGCTCTCGAACTCTTTGACGATTCCTTTTTCCCGATCCCGGTGTTTTTCCACGATTTCTCGTCTCTGCTTCTGGTACTCCTCGCTCTCGAAGATCAGGGGGATTTTCTTCTTTAAAGATTCCAGGAGGTCCTCCATGTCTTTCTTGAAGATTTTGCCCTGGCCGGCAGGTAGGCAGATGCACCGGGGCTGATCCGGGTCTTTGAAATTGTTCACGTAGCAGATGTCGTCGGGGATCTTCCCCGCCTTGTCAATTTCTTCCAGAAGGCATTTAATCGTCGTAGTCCTCCCGGTTCCCACCAACCCCACCACAAAAATGTTGTAGCCCAAGCTTTCCATTTCCAATCCCAAGCGAATGGCTTTCAAGGCCCTATCCTGCCCGATGATTTCCAGGCAGGGTTTGATTTCATCTGTGCTGGTAAATGGCATAGATTCTGGGGGACACCGCCATCTCAGTTTTTCCACCGGTACCTCTAAATATTTGATTTCCTGCCCCATGTTGCCTACCTCCTTAGGGTCAAGGATTATGAGTGTCAGTGTCAGCCAGAAAAAAAGATTTAATTCCTATTACTGACACTCACACTGACACTCACACTGTAATTATTTAACTGAAGATTAACAAAAATTCAGGGGTTGGTCAAATGATAAAAAGCGGCCATGGATTCGGGGAGTCGAGTCACGCCACAGGCGTGATCAAGGGAAAAAAGAGCGGGGGCCGAAGCCCCATTCGCGTTCACCCCATCCTTTACCCTGTGGAGTGGTTGAATTTACTCCACAGGACAAGCCCTCCCCCTCGGAGACTGTGTCGTATCCCAGGGGGGAGGGCATGAACGAGGAAGCATCGGCGGGAGAAGAAGTTATCCAAAGCTCTCCGGCGTCTTTCCGCAAAGGAACGGCGGATTCGAAGGAAACCGGAAATATTTGGTTTTCAGCCCGCCTCGATCCATGGAAGAACCACTGCCTTATGATTCCGAGAGAGTGCCCTCCCGCCTGGGCCTCGCGATTGCCCAAATTACGACACAGTCTCCCGAAAGGCAGGGGAAGGGTGGGGAGGGAAGGATGCGGACCCTTTCTTCAGTAGAAAAGTTTGTCAGCTAACCTGCGCAGCATGGCTGGGCCCTGTATTTCGGTTTCAAAAAGAGGAATGATGGACCGCACCCCGCCGCTGAAGGTCTGCCAGATCTCCTCCATGTGCTCGTCCTGCATTTTCACCCGGTTGCGCACGAATTCCGGCGCATCCTCCTTGACCGTCTCTTTCTCGATAAGGCCGTTAACGATCACCCCACCCACCGGAATTCCGAAGTCACGGAACCACTGGATGAACCGGGTAATGACAGCGATGGGCAGGCTTTCGGGTAAGGTCACGAAGAAGAACGAGGTCACCGCTGGGTCGGTCAGCAGCACTTTGGCATGCCCCATTCGGTCCTTAAACTGGAGGAGGTAATCCATCAAAGGATCTTTCTCTTCTTTCTTGGTATAGGAAAGGGCCTTACGCAGAACTCCGGCTTCTTCTCGGCTTTTGAGCATCTTCTCCACCCAGAGGGAGTAGACTTTGGACATGCCCAACAGCCGCCGGGCGTTGGCGGTGGGCGCAGTGTCAAAGACATAGATTTCGTATTCGTCCTTAAACATCAGGTCGAGCATGTTTTCAAACATGGCCGACTCTTCAAAAGCTGGATTCATGGTCGCCGATTCAACGAATTCCTCGGCCTTGATGGTGATGTCGGCGAACTTCAGGAACCAAGCAATCTTCTCCCGGATCTCCTTTTTGGAGCGCTCGATGGAGTCCTTGGTATCGATCTCGAAAGCATAGCACTGTTTCTCGTCACAAATCAGCACCGGCTTTCCAAAGACGTCCTGGTTTAGCAGGTTACTCAGGCTGTGGACCGGGTTGGTTGAAGCCAAAAGAGTTTTCTTTCCTTGCCGGGCAAACCACAGAGCCCCAGCGCCAGCCATGATCGTTTTTCCCACTCCCCCCTTGCCGCCGAAAAAAATGTATTTGAGCTTGGGATGAGCTTTTATATATTCGGTCATGTTTTGTGTGATTGCGCCCATCTCCTACCCCCGGTTTCCAAACATGGCCTGGGCCATCTTTTCAATCATCACCAGCCCGGTAACATCCCGTTCCATCTCGGGAACTGAGGCCAGAATTTCCTTTCCGAAAGTCTGGTCGATGAGCTTCAGGTAATTCTCCTGCATAGTAATCCGATGCCGGAGATATTCCGGGATTTCCTGGTTCTTCAGCTCCTGGGGGATCACCCGGTTGATGATATACCCACTCAAAGGAACGTCAAATTTGGCAAAGAGCTGAGCCGCCTTCTGCGTATCTTTGATAATCATCTCCTCGGCCACGAGGACAAAAAAGAACGCTGTCTTCTGCTTGTCAGTAAGGATGCTCGAGGATTTGTTGATCCGGTCCTTAATCCACAGCAGTTCTCTGAGAATCTTGTCTTCTTCCACCTCCTTCTGCCGCTTCACAATGGCTACCACCTGATCATACTCACCCATCTCCTCGCGCAAGTGGGTGATCTTGTCGATCCAGGCGTCGTACACCGAGGCCATCGATAAATAGTAAAGGGCATGACCAAGAGGGACCAGGTCGTAAATATAGTAGTCGTAGCCCCCTTTAACCACAATGTCAACAACTTCGTCAAAGATAGCACTCTCCTCCATGGCTGGCTCGGCAGCAGCCGCTTGGATGTAGCTTTCAATCTCACCCGGAATCTTCGCCAGCCCGTACATGTCCAGAATCTTCTGGCGAATCTCTTCCTGGTATTCTTTGATCCTCCGGTCGGCGTCAATCTCCTGGGCATAGAGGTTGGGCATAATCTCCACGGCTCCCTTGCCGAAGATATCCCGCTCAAAAATGTCGCTCAGCGAGGCCTGGGGGTCCACGGAAAAAACTAACACCTTATACCCCCGTTTAGCCAGATAATAGGCCGTGGCTGCGGAGAAAGTGGTCTTTCCCAAACCCCCTTTTCCTCCAAACATGATGTACCTGCGGTCAGGATATTGCTCAAAAATATTGGCGAGAGAAATAGCACACCTCCTTAAGAGTGATCTGTTGAAACAGAATGATTAGGCTGACTGAATGCTGCCGACCTCCATGAATAGTGAATGACCAAAGAAACTTGTCGCAATGATGAATCCATTGTTTCCCTCAAATCCCCCCATCCCCCCTTTAGGAAAGGGCATTCTGTAGGGACGGCTTTTGACTTACCAATGGTAGGCAATCGAGTGTCAACTTATTTAAGTCGTTCCCAAGAATTAGGCCAGCGCGTCCGTGATGTCTCTTTCCCGCAACATCCTCCGTTTCCAGGTAGCAATCTGCGGGACAACATACGGCAGGATACGCAACGAATAGTAGGGCGGTAGGATGGGTACCCCAAGGAGGTCGCCCATGGTGATCAGAATGAAAAGATGCTCCATGCTGCCGCGCGTTTTCAGCGCAAATCGCGCGGTATCATGCACGGCCATGCCGTAGATTAATTCTCGGGCAGCTTTTCCAAACCTCTTCAAGAATCCCGCTTTTTGTTCTTCTTGTTTCTCTTCCTCTTGAGCCATGTCGCCACTCCTTAAGTTTTTACTAAAAACAATTCTTGCGAACTTAACTTCCTAAGCCGATGTTATTATATTCCAAAGGATGGCAATGTCAAATAAAAAATTAACTTGACAATGTCTTGCGCAGAAATGTATTAATTAAAAATAATGTTAATCACCGTCATTTTTGTGGTTCTTCTGTTCGACGGGATGAAGAGCGCTTACATTTCTGGTTCATCCGGGTTTTTGGTGGGTAAATCCCAACGGCTTCCCCTCCCTTGATGGGAGGGGTTTACCCTGTGGAGTATGAAAGATTACTCCACAGGGTGAAGGGGAGGGTGCAAATCTTGGCCACCCCCACCCTTCCCTCCCCCGTCAAGGGGGAGGCTGGGTCATATTTTAATTCGTCGCTTACCCACCCAATTTCCGGAAGAGCCATATTTCTATTGACATCTTTTGGCAATTGTGCAAAATATAAAAAAAATGTGGAAAAAGGTGGCTAAATTTTCGGAAAGGTGAGGAGGTGATGTGCACTCAAGAAGACTCTCCGGAAGCAAAAGTTGGATCGTTGGAATGGCTTAAGTCTTTCCTGAATGCGAGGACGGAAAGAAGTTTAAGTTCCCAAGATTTAACTCGAAGGAGGGAGAAAGATGACGTCACTAATAGCTCTGATCATCGGCATCGCGTGGATCATTATCATTTACCGCACATATGGCCGGCATCTTGACCGCAAAGTGGTTCAGCCCGACCCGAAGAAAACCACTCCGGCTGTGATGTACATGGACGGGGTGGAGTTCATGCCGGCCGCTAAGAATGTTCTCTTTGGCTTCCAATTCAAATCCATCTGTGGCCTGGGCCCTATTGTCGGAGCCACCATAGCCGTCAACTGGGGATGGGTGCCGGCTATGCTTTACCTTCTCCTGGGCGTGGCCTTCATAGGCTGGGTCCATGACTACACTGCCGCCATGGTGGCCGTAAGAAAAGAAGGCATGAGTCTGGGAGGGATGAGTTACACCCTGATCTCTCCTCGGGCCAGGACCTTCATCAGCATCTTTATTTATTTCAATCTTATGCTCGGCTTCGGAGCTTTCGCCCTGCTCATTGCTGGCAATCTAACCCAACCACACGGTCCTCTGGGGATCATTATCTGGGTGTTCATGGGCCTTCTGTTCAGCCAGATGATCTATAAATGGAAACAATCCATCATCACCACCACTCTGATAACAGTGATCATCACATTCTTTGGTATCGTTGTCCTCAGCAGCCTTGGCCCGGTGCAGGCTCTCTTCAAAGCCATCAGCGGTGGCGACAAGCCCCCCATCATCTTCGGAACCGTTGACCAGGCTAAATTCGTCTGGATCATCGCTGTTCTGATCTTTTGCTACTTCGGGTCAGTCCTGCCTATATGGCGCTGGGCTCAGCCCATTAACTACCTGGGCTTCTGGGTGGTTTTCATCGGAATGATCGGAATCGGCCTGGGGATTCTCTTCTGGAACCCATCTTTTGGAGACTTCCCAGCCTTTAGGGGATGGTGGTGGGGGGCCAACCCTCTGTGGCCGATGCTCTTCGTTACGATCATGTGCGGGGCGGTCTCCGGCTGGCACTCCCTTGTTAGCAGCTCGGGTACAGCCCGCATGATTGAAAAAGAATCGGACATCATGCCTGTAGCTGGAGGGTCCATGTTCCTGGAGATGATAATGGGCTTGCTGGCCCTGATTATCGCCGTATCGGCATTCGGAAGCTTTGAAGGATATTCAACGGTCTTCAAGAAGGGTGCGGGCTTAGTGTTTGCTCAGGGGGCGGGCAAATTCTTTGGCGCGATCGGGGTTCCTGCAGCAACTGCTGGTGTTTTTGCAAACATTATGTTTGCCATCATCGGCCTGACCCTCATCCACCTGGGTGTGCGCTTCATGCGCCTCTACGGTTCTGAGTGGCTCGGGGAGTTCTGGCCCATCTTCAAGAACGTTCACTTTAACACCGTCTTTACACTGGTGATCTTCGGCATCTTCTGCTTCACCGGGGTCCTGGCCACCCTCTGGTTCCTGGGTGGGTCTTTCAACCAGATGCTGGCCTCAATGGCCTTGCTCATTGCATCATGCTGGCTGGCTTACGAGAGGAAAAATCACCGATACACCCTCTATCCTTCCATTTTCCTCTTCGTTACCACCATCGCCGCAGCCATCTGGATTTCCTACGGGACGATCAAACATTTCTTCACCACTCCTGGGATTACCACAGACAGGGCCATCGGCGACTGGCTTACTGGCCTGATTGCCGCCTTCCTGGTCGTTTGCGCATCGGTATTGATTAAGGATGCCTTCGCGGCTATTTCCAAATTCACCAAGGAAAGGAGAGAGGCTGCGCCTGCACCTGCTCCAGGTGGAGGTTCTAAATAGAAACTATATTGAAAGCCTTAAACGAATACGACATTTAAAGGTCTGTCATTGCGAGCGAAGCGAAGC
>JACRCA010000178.1 GCA_016234425.1 Deltaproteobacteria bacterium
ATTTCATCGAGGGTCAGGCCTGCGGCGAGCATTGAAGAGATTAAAGCAATCGGGAAGCCCGTAGCCTTTGAGGCCAGAGCTGAAGAGCGCGAAGTCCTGGGGTTGATCTCGATGACCACCACACGCCCAGTCTCGGCATCATGGGCAAACTGGATATTCGTCCCGCCGATCACCTGGATTGCCTCGACGATGGCATAAGAGTACTTTTGCAGAAGCTTTTGAAGTTCGGGATCGATGGTGAGCATAGGGGCTGTGCAGTAGGAATCACCCGTGTGCACGCCCATGGCATCTACATTTTCGATAAAGCAGACGGTAATCATCTGATTTTTGGCATCCCGCACCACTTCCAGTTCCAATTCCTCCCAGCCCAGAACCGATTCTTCCACCAGAATCTGCCCTACAAGACTGGCTGCTATCCCTCGGCTGGCGACTGTGCGCAGCTCTTCAAGGTTATAAACCAGACCTCCTCCCCATCCCCCCAGGGTATAGGCTGGACGGACGACCACTGGATAGCCGAGCCAGGTGACAATCTTTTCTGCCTCTTCCACGCTAAAAGCGGGTGCGCTCCTGGGCATCTCGATGCCCAACCGCTTCATGGTTTCTTTAAAGGCGATGCGGTCTTCACCGCGTTCGATGGCATCCACCCGAACGCCAATTACCTGGACGCCGTATTTCTCGAGCACACCGGCTCGGGCCAACTCTGATGTAAGGTTCAAACCGGTCTGACCACCCAGGTTTGGCAGAATCGCATCCGGCCTTTCATTTTCGATGATCTCTATCAAAGATTGGAGGTTGAGGGGCTCAATATATGTTACGTCAGCCATTCCCGGATCAGTCATGATGGTAGCCGGGTTGGAATTCACGAGGACAATCTCATAGCCCAATTTTCGTAGGGCCTTACAGGCCTGGGTGCCTGAATAATCGAACTCGCATGCTTGGCCGATTACAATGGGGCCAGAACCGATGATCAAAACTTTCTTTAGGTCATTTCTTCTGGGCATTAAATTTTCCTTCTCCCTCTCTATTTTCCTGGAAGTGAGGACTGCTGAAAAATTGTACAGATATGCTTTTTTTTAGGCAGTCTCTTACAAAAATTTTTATTATTTGCCAAGTTCTTTTTTAGGCGAATTTTGCGTCCAATCAATTAAGAACAGAGAGATCTTTGAGGATGTGAGGGTTGGGGGTGAGGAAGCCCAGAGACCTTCAAGGGACTTTCATGGCATCTCGAAGTTCTCGGGCCAGGAGTTCCGCTGTCCCCCTGGTCCCTCCAGCCAACTTCTTGCGCCACTCTCCCTCGGTCTCAAACCGCCCTTCCCCGATCCTCTCAGCCCAGGGTTTGATCGCCTCCCGGATTCCAAAGTGGTCGAAGGGGTCGTTCTTCAACTCCTTTGATCTGGCCATCACATCCGGGCTCACCCGGATGAAAGCCCGGAGGGCTGCTCCGGTCTTGATGCTGTATTTGCGACCCACCCAAGCTTGGGGGAAGATGGTCTGGATGGCCTTGAAATAATTTAGAAAAAATCGTTTTCCGTTCTCCTCGAATTCCTTGAATCGTCCCTTCCCTCCAATCTTCTCGATGTTACTGAAAAGATCTACCATCTCATCGCCCAGTGAGGCTTGAGAGACTCGGCCCTTGCCCACACCCAATATTTTGATGTCTCCTTGTAACGGAGAGCCATCCTCTTCATTGAGCCGACGAATGATGTCATGGGCTAAGGCCTGATAAGGATCAGCGTAGAGCCGGCGACCAGCCAAAGAGATCAGATGAGAGGGGTTAATCCGGGTATGTTTGGCGTTGATGGTGACAAATAGCTCCACGATCTGGCGAGGGTCCAGCGTATCGAAGAGCACGGCAGGGACATCGATGTCCATCTGCTTCCCCTGGTGGGCACTGAGCGCCAATAATCTGTGCTGACCATCCAGGCATCGCAGGACCCCCGGCTCTTCGGGGATCTGGATCATCCCCAAGTTGGAATTCTTCCCGATGGGGGAAAAGTTGAGCCGTTTTTCGGTAATCATGATCACCGCCCCGGGGATTGCCGGCAGATTTTGGGCTTCCTGACAATCCGAATAGTATCGGACTAATTCCCGAATCTTCTTGCGAATCATCGGCCTCTGAAAGGCGGCTTCACTTCGTCCAATCCTTTTTTCCAGCATCTCCCAGTTGATAGCGGAGGTTTTAGCGGTCTTTCGTCTCTTTCTACCCTCCTCTTTGGCCGGATAACTCAATACTTCGAACTTAACCAATTTCTGGATGTCCCCAGACGTAAAAGAGGTCTGGTAGAACTCCACTCCAAATTGCCTAACCTTATGGGCTGGAAGAGTAATCATGGGCCACTACCTCCTCCTCATTTTATTGGAATTACATAGAAAATGCCTTCAAATCCCCCCAACCCCCCTTGGCGAAGGGGGGCGAGGGGGCATTTTCCCGGTTTGTGCGTGACGGTGCCCTCATGAATGATTAGTGGTTGTCCGTTGCAATCTATAGCAGAAAGGCGGGATTTTGCAAGCGCTCAGCTATCAGCCCCGCGTTTCGCAGGATCAGCAACCAGCAAAAAATTCGCGTCTTATAAATTAGAAAGTTACGCCGACTTCCGCGCCGATGGCCTTCAGGTCTTCATAGACCTTATAGTAAAGCGGGATGCCTTCTTTGCGGTACCTCTCTTCCAGTTCGAACTCTTTTTCCCCGTGGATGTAGATTCGTTGCTGCCCTTCGGCTTTGGCCGAGCTCTTCAGGCGGCGGATGAGGTCGTCCATGTCTCTTTTAAATTCCTCTACCGAACGAAAGTAATCAACCCGCAGGGCTCCAAAGAAGTGGGCCACGAGCGAAGGTAAAGGCTTCCCCTCGGGAGTTTTGGGATAGAGAAGGTTCAAGTATCCCGATCCTGAAAGGACCCCACACAGAATATCCACCAACACGTCCAGTCCATATCCCTTATGACCGCCGAACTCTTCGCCCTCTCCACCTAAGGGAAGGATCCCCCCTCCGGCTTTACTGCGAATATTGGCAATGACCCGCGTCGGGTCGTCGCAAGACCACCCCTTTTCATCCGTCACCCATCCCAGGGGGAGCTTTTTAGCCATACGGCTGTAAACCTCCAATTTTCCCAGGGTGGCCACAGCAGTGGACATATCCAGAACAAATGGCCTCTCCCCCATAGCTGGAACGGTTACGCTGATGGGATTCGTCCCTAACATGACCTCTCTGCCGAAGGTGGGAACAACGTAAACATCCGAATTTGTCAGGGAGATGCCGATAAGATCTTGTTTCAGGGCCATAAGAGAATAATAGCCAGCTATGCCATAATGGTTGCTGTTGCGCACGGCGACAAACCCTGCCCCGTTTTTCAGAGCCTTCTCGATAGCGATCTCCATCCCTCGCTTTCCGGCCACCTGGCCCAAGGCTGCGCCTCCATCGAGAAGAGCGGAAATGGGCGTCTCATGCACGATCTTCATCTCTGGTCTTGGCACCATTACGCCACTTTTCAGGCCAGTATAATAGCGCCGGAGCCTGGCCACTCCATGGGAATCAATACCCCTGAGGTCAGCCAGCACCAAAACCTCCGCCGTGGTGAAGGCATCCTTCGCCGGGATCCCCATTTTTTCAAAGACTTTTTGACAGAAATCAGTCAGGGGTTCGGCCCAAACAATTTTGAATTCTTCGCTCATAAGAACTACCTTCTACTCTCTAATCTGCCTTCTTCACCCTTCTTCTCTCTTCCCTTTATGAAGAAAAGGATGAGGTTAGGGCGAGCAAGATGCTCGCAATGATATTTAAGGGATACAGAATAGGAAAGTCAAGAAAAAAGATATGAACTTTTAAAGTTTTGGAAATACTCCTGGATTCGCCCGACCACCTCAGAAAAACTCTTCCAGAGGGGAATCTGGGAACGAAATTGGGCATTTCCGCGCAGCCCCCGGGTGTACCAGATGAGGTGCTTGCGAAACTCTTTCAAGCCATGATCTTCCCCGCGCATTTCCACTACCATTCTTAAGTGACGAAGGATGAGGGCTTCTTTTTCCTCCAGGGAGGGCTCCGCAGGTGGCTTGCTTTGGAGCATATTCAGTGCCTGTCGGAAGATCCAGGGATTTCCCAGAGCACCCCGTCCGATCATGGCTCCATCGCAACCCGTTTGCCTAAAAAACTGTGGGATGGCTGAAGGAGACGTCAGGTCTCCATTGCCAATGACTGGGATGCGCAGACGGGCTTTCACACGGGCGATGACTTCCCAATCTGCCTTGACTGCGTAGCCTTGCGTGCGCGTGCGCCCATGCACGGTCAGAGCGTTTACCCCGCAACCCTCGGCCATCCTGGCCATCTCCAGGAAATTCATGCTCTTTTCATCCCATCCGGATCGGATTTTTATCGTCAAAGGAAGGGAGATGGCCTTGCGAACTGCCTGGATGATTTCTTTGGCCCTCTCGACATCTCTAAGTAAAGCTGCGCCGGATCCTCCTCGCACCACTTTCCTCACCGGGCATCCCATGTTTATGTCCACCAGGTCAGCCCCATATCCCTCGACGATCTTCGCGGCCTCGGCCATGGCTTCTGGGCGCGAGCCGAAGATCTGCACTGCCAGCGGCCGCTCTTCTGGACAGCTCCTCAAAAGCCTCTCGGTGGCTTTCCAATTGCGGATGATCCCCTCGGCGCTGGTCATCTCTGTGCAGACCAGAGCACATCCCTGCTCTTTGGCCAAAAGGCGGAAAGGGAGGTCAGAGATCCCGGAGAGGGGAGCCAAAACTAAGGGATTGGCGAGTTCCAGAGAGGCGATCTTGAGAGTTTTTTGGCAGTCAGCGATCAAGGAAAATCTTCCCCTCCCGATAGACTGGAACAAGCCTGGAGGAATCGACCCGCGCGCAGATGCGTATGTCTTTGCCCAGGCCAACGCTTTCCAAATACTGACCCCACTCCGATTCAAGAAGCATCCTATAAATGTCGTTTTCGAAGTATTCGTACAAAACTTTGGCGGCCATGGCCGAATCGCTCTCCGAAATGGCAGCTCCGTCTTTCTCCAGGCGATCTACGATGGCGCCTCCGCAGACAGTATCTTCCAGGCAGAAGAAACCCTTTTCTCCAGCGCAGGCGATGATGACATCCCGGCCTGCTTCTATCAGGCGATGCGATAGAGCTGAAAGGTTAAGGAAGGCCCCGATGAAAACCTCCGCAGCTCCCCGGGCAGCGATCAGGGCCTGGGTGCCATTGGTAGTGGTCATGATAACGACCTTTCCTTTAACTTTTTCCGGTCGGTAGTCGCGGGGAGAATTCCCCAGGTGAAACCCCTCCACTGGCAGGGCCCTGCGCTCCCCGCCCAGAAGAAGGTCAAGATCTCTTCTGTCAGCAGCCAGCTTCTTGGCTTCTTCAACAGTCAAGACCGGGATGAAGGCCGAACATCCGTTCTCGAAGGCCACGATCATCGTAGAGGTAGCGCGCAACGCATCGATAACCACCACAGCTTTTCCCTGGAGGTCCTTCTTTTCGAGTTCATACGGTGAAAAAGCTAAATCAATTTTCATAACTCAATAATTTGGGAATTTCCTTTTTTATCCCCCTCCTCTGCGCCCCTCCCGCCAAGGGAGGGGAAACAATTGTAGGATCGAAGG
>JACRCA010000179.1 GCA_016234425.1 Deltaproteobacteria bacterium
CAGGGCATCGTAAGCCGCCATGTCTCCGTGAGGGTGATATTTACCAATGACATCCCCTACGATCCTGGCAGATTTTTTGTAGGGCTTATTCCAAT
The DNA here is from genome assembly GCA_016234425.1 of Deltaproteobacteria bacterium. Classification (GTDB taxonomy): domain Bacteria; phylum Desulfobacterota; class SM23-61; order SM23-61; family SM23-61; genus JACRCA01. The sequence goes on from JACRCA010000179.1 coordinate 96, forward strand.
CATTGGCTAAGTCGTACATGGCGTATAGCACCCGCCTGTGGACGGGCTTGAGGCCGTCCCGCACATCTGGCAGGGCCCGTCCGATAATTACGGACATGGCATAGTCCATGTAGGACTTTTGCATCTCCTCTTCAAGGTTGACGGGAATTGGATGCTGAGAGGGGAGAGGTGGCATAAAGCCTCGCTTTAAATATCAAATAACAAAGTTCAAATTCCAAGAATATTTTTTAAGCCCTTTTGAATTCTGAACTTTGGATTTTGGATTTTGGATTTTCCTTAGACGTCGAGGTTCGTCACACTCAAGGCATTCCGCTGGATGAATTCGCGGCGGGGCTCCACTTGATCTCCCATGAGGACAGTGAAGACCTCATCGGCTTTGATGGCATCTTCCACGCGAACCTGCAACAGCGTGCGCGTCTCCGGGTTCATGGTCGTTTCCCAAAGCTGTTCCGGGTTCATCTCTCCTAAACCCTTATAACGCTGGATCTCCACGCCTCTCTTTCCGAAGTTGAAGATCTCTTGCACCAGGGGCGGGATGCCTTTAACTTCTCGCGAAGCATCCCCGGCTTTCAGAATAAAGGGGGGTTCGCCCAGAGTTTTGAGCTGCTGGGATATCTTGCGCAACTCCGCGAATTGCGGCGAGCTTACCAAATCCAAATCCAGGAGGGTTTCCAAGCGGGCGCCGTTTGTAATGGAAAAGCAACGCAAGTTATAACACCCATGTTCTGGGTCTTTTTCCACCTGAAACTCCATTCCCTCGCTCTGCTTCTGCGCCTTTTGCAGGCTGCGCTTGATTTCTTCGATGAGGCGATTTACTTCTTTCTCCGACTTGAGAGCAGCCCTGCTCAAGGATTCCTGTTGAGCGAAGGCTAACAAGATTTGCGGGTCCATCTTTCGTTTGGCCAATCGTTCCAGGATTTTTTGCTGGCGAATGGCTTTCTTGATCATCTCCAGCAGGCTCTTTCCGCTGAGTGACCCTTTGTTCCCGGGAAGGAGCAGGCGTAGGTCCTCGATCCCCTTTTCCAATAGACAATCCTCCAGTTCCTCCTCGCTGCGCAGGTACTTCTCCTCTCCCTTTCCTTTTTTCACTCGATAAAGAGGGGGTTGGGCGATGTGCAAGTAGCCGCGTTCAATCATGGGAAACATTTGCCGGTAGAAAAGGGTCAGGAGTAATGTACGTATGTGCGACCCATCCACATCCGCATCGGTCATGATGATTACCCGGTGATAACGCAGTTTCTCCACATCATATCCATCCTCACCCACCCCGGTGCCCAAGGCTGTAATTAGAGTCTTGATCTCCTGGTTGGCCAGGATCTGGTCAAAGCGGGCCTTTTCTACGTTGAGAATCTTGCCCCGAAGTGGCAGGATCGCCTGGGTTCTTCGGTCTCTTCCCTGCTTGGCCGAACCTCCGGCGGATTCGCCTTCGACGATAAAAAGTTCGCTCTCTCGGGGATCTCGCTCCTGGCAATCGGCCAGTTTTCCCGGAAGGGAATCAGTCTCCAGAAAGCCCTTTCTCCGAGTAAGCTCTCTGGCTTTGCGGGCTGCCTCTCGGGCACGGGCTGAATCCACCACCTTCTCTATGATGCGCTTGGCGACGGAGGGGTTTTCCTCAAAATAAATCCCCAGCTTCTCGTTCACTAGGGCCTCCACCAACCCTTTGACTTCGCTGTTGCCCAATTTTGCCTTCGTCTGACCCTCGAACTGAGGATTGACGAGCTTAACGCTGATCACTCCTGTAAGTCCTTCGCGAGTATCTTCCCCGCTTAGGCTTACCTTGAGGTTTTTGAGAAGATTGTTGCTGGCGGCATAATTGTTGATCGTGCGCGTGAGGGCTGATTTAAACCCGATCAAGTGCGTCCCGCCATCATGAGTGTTGATGTTGTTGGCAAAGCAAAAGAGATTCTCTGTATACCCGTCGTTATACTGCAAGGCAATATCGATGTAACATCCTTCCTTTTCTCCCTCCAGCTGGAGGGGTTTGGGATGGATGGTGTTCTTATTCTTGTTCAGATATTCGACAAAAGAGACGATGCCCCCCTGATACTGGAAATCCTGCTTTTTGTCGAAGCGTTCATCCATGACCGTGATTTTCAGACCACTGTTCAGGAAGGAGAGCTCGCGCAGGCGCTGGGAGAGGATATCAAAGCTGAATTCTATGGATTCGAATATCCCCCCATCTGGCCGGAACTTGATCTTTGTCCCTCGCCGTTTCGTGTTTCCCGTAACCTCTAAGGGAGATACTGGCTCGCCCCTTTCGTACCTCTGAAAATAGACTTTTCCATCCCTCCAGATTTCCAGCTCCAGAAATTCTGACAGGGCATTCACCACGGATACGCCCACACCGTGAAGTCCCGCCGAAAATTGATAACTCTCGCTATCAAACTTACCCCCCGAGTGTAGGGTGGTCATCACCACCTCTGCCGCTGGCCGCCCTTCCTCTTTATGCATATCTACGGGAATTCCTCGCCCGTTATCCTCCACGGTAACACTGTTATCTTCATGGATGACCACCACAATCCTATTACAGAATCCCGCTAGGGCTTCATCGATAGAATTGTCCACGACTTCATAGACTAAATGATGAAGCCCGGAAGTGGCCGTACTTCCAATATACATGGCCGGCCGCTTGCGCACCGCTTCCAGCCCCTGAAGGACCTTGATCTTTTCTGCTGTATAGTCCTCAGATCCTTCCTTTAAGTCCATTTCTTTCTTTATAGACAAAATGGTTACCTTTCTTTTCTTTAAATGCGCATGGGCATGATGAGGCAGGTATGCCTATCGTCGTCGGAGGGACGGATGACCGCGGGGCTTTTTCCATCTTCGAGATCCAAAATAACCTCTTCGCTTTTAATAATGTTCAACACCTCCAGGAGGAAGCGCGCGTTGAATCCCACCATCAGCTCTTCGCCTTTGTAATCTATGGCCAGCTCCTCTTTGGCCTCCCCCAATTCTGGGTTATAAGAAGAGAGTTCCAAAAGATCCTTACTGAAATAAAATTTAACTCCCTTTGTTTTTTCGCTGGAAAGAATGGAAACCCTTCTTAGGGATTCCAAAATCTGCCTCCTTTTCATCCGAAGCTGACGTTTGCTTTTCGGCGGAATCACCTGACGATAATCCGGAAATTGGGCATCCAATAGGCGCATGAGCAGAACAATATGATCCTTTTTTACGATAAAATTATTATCTTTCAATTTAATCCAGACCGTATCTCCGCCTTCATCCAGTAGCCTACCCAATTCCCCCAAACCCTTTCTAGGAAGCAAGATACCATTCTCCAGACTTTTCCACTCAATCCTTACGGGCCGATCAATCATGGAAAGGCGGAATCCATCTGTGGCCACCATCCTAACCCCATTTCCCTCTTCTTCTCCCAATTTTACAAAAAATACCCCCGCTAGATTGCGGCGGGATTCATCCGTGGACACTGCGAAGATCGTCTTCTCGATCATCTCCCGTAAAGTCTCCAATTCCACCGAAAAGAAGCCCTCCTCCTCATATGCTGGCAGGGAGGGATAGGTTTCAGCCGACATCCCCATGATCTTAAAGATGGATCTCCCGCTGGTAATTTCTGCCCATTGATTCTCCTTCAACAGGAAGGAAACATTTTTCTCTGGAAGCTCTTTGATAACTTCGTATAACTTTTTTGCGCAAAGAGTGGATCTTCCTTCTTTTATGATCTCAGCAGGATGAAACCCTTTCAGCCCAATCTCAAGGTCCGTCGCAGTTACAGAGATTCCTCCGCCTTGGGCTTCAATCAGAACGTTTAGAAGAATGGGCATCGTTCCCTTCTTTTCTGCTACACTTTGCGCGCGGTAAAGTCCTTTGACAAATTCGTCTCTTTCAATTTTGAATTCCATCCTTCTACTTCCTTTTTATTAAAAATCTTTTTTATAAATTAGTAGTAGTCAGACCTGTTTATAAATCAATTATATACAAAAATTTTTTAAATTTCAAGAAGTTTCGCAAAATTTGGAGAGTGGGAAAGGGATCGAGCAATTGTGGATAAAGTATTGCGCAACAATTTGGCTAAGATTATGCTCAGCCAATCCACCTGGAAAAAACACCAAAGGCGATCATTTTTGTAATTCATTTTTGATTCTTTCCACGGCATCTTTAATTTCCCGATCATCGCCAAGCTTCTTCTCAATTTGTCGAAAAGCGTGGATCACTGTGGAATGATCTTTTCCCCCGAATTTAGCCCCGATTTCGGGAAAAGAGGATTTGGTTAGAATGCGGCAGAGATACATGCTAATTTGCCTGGGGAAAGCATAAATTCTAAGCTTTTTGGCTGATTTAAGGTCCGAAACCCTAATATTATAGAAATTGGCCACCTCTCTTTGGATATTCTCTATAGTAACCATTTTTTCTCGGTCGGCGAGAATGTCTTTCAGTGTTTCTTTGGCCAAGGCTATATCGATTTCGTTCCCCGTCAAAGAGGCAAAAGCCCGAAGCCGCGTCAAGGCACCTTCCAGTTCGCGGATATTGGAGCCAAGATGGGAGGCTAAAAAAAGGCCAACATCATTAGAAAGAGCGATGTTATAAATTTCGGCCTTCTTGCAGAGAATGGCCACCTTAGTCTCTACGTCCGGGGCTTGAATATCGGCGATGAGCCCCCAACCGATTCTGGAACGGAGACGCTCTTCTAAGCCAGGAATATCTTTGGGAAGTTTATCGCTGGTGATGGCGATTTGTTTGTGCGATTCGTAGAGGGCGTTAAAAGTATGAAAGAATTCTTCCTGGGTTCTTTCTTTTCCGCCCAGGAACTGAATATCATCCACCAAGAGGACATCCATGTTGCGGTACTTATTCCGAAAATCCCCCATTTTTTCATAGCGCAGGCAGTTGATCAATTCATTAGTAAATTTTTCCGAAGAGAGGTAAGAAACCTTGGCTGTAGGATCATTTTGGCAAATATGATTTCCGATCGCGTTCAGAAGGTGAGTCTTCCCTAAGCCGACGCCTCCATAGATGAAGAGGGGATTGTAGTTCTTAGCGGGTAAATTGGCCACGGCCCGAGCAGCCGCGTGGGCGAATTGATTGGAGGCGCCCACCACAAAAGCCTCAAACGTATAATGGGGATTCAGCCCGTCCTCCTTAAGCGGCGCCTTGGCCGCGGGGGGGGTCGGCGATTTAGGGGCGGACTTAGATTTTACCTCCATTTCCTCATTCCCTTCCTTCAGCAGGAGGTGCAGGGAATATTGGTTGTGGGTTTTCTGGAAAAGAACATCTTTGATCAAGGATTGATAGTTTTCGGCAATCCAATCCTTAAAGAATTTATTGGGTACCTCCAACTCTACAAGGCTCTCGCCGATATTCAGCAGCTTCAGCGGTTTCAGCCAGATATCAAAAGACTTCTCGCCAATCTTCTGGGCCACTGCGGAAAGACATTGGTTCCACATCTCTTTGGTAGACATCCCTTAAGAACCTCCCTGACTTAGAGACGCATGTTATTCACAGGGATATTAACAGGTGTGAATAAATTAGAAAAACATAATTGTTTCATAGTCTTAGAATTCTTACGCTCCCTCTCTGAGAGGCGAGAGGTTCTCAAAACAGGTGTACTTTTCCAAAAAAGCAAGCTCGAATCTATCAGTTGGGCCGTTCCTCTGCTTGCCGATAATGATCTCTGCCTTTCCCCTGTGGGGATTATCTTCCGACCTGTTGTAGATCTCGTCGCGATAGATAAATATAATCACGTCGGCATCCTGCTCAATGGCTCCCGACTCCCGAAGATCAGCTAATTGGGGACGCTTACCTCCCCGCTCTTCTACACGCCGATTCAATTGGGAAAGACCGATGACCGGGACACTTAACTCCTTGGCCAGCGACTTCAAAGAACGAGAAATGTCCGAGATCTCCTGTTCCCTCGTTTCTGCATCTGACCGTCCGCGCATCAGCTGCAAATAATCCACGATTACCAGACCGAGCTTATTTTCCGCTTTAAGACGGCGGGCTTTGGCGCGCATTTCCAGCACCGTAATCCCTGGGGTATCGTCGATGAAGATAGGCGCCTCTGAAAGGCTCCCGGCGGCCCGAGTAAGCTTGGGCCAGTCAGACTCACTGAGAAAACCCCCCCGCAGGCGATGGGCGTCTACCTTGGCTTCCGAGCAAAGCATGCGCAGGGCCAGCTGTTCCTTGGCCATTTCCAGAGAGAATATGGCGGAGGACACCCCGTCGTGGATGGCCGCATGTTGGGCAATGTTTAGGGCAAGGGTGGTCTTGCCCATGGATGGCCTTCCGGCGACAATGATCAAGTCAGAGGGCTGAAGGCCCGAAGTCAATTCATCCAATTTGTCAAATCCGGTGGGAACACCGGTGATCAACTGGCGCTTCTCGTATAGCTTCTCGATAGTTTTGAAACTGGACTTGATGATTTCCTTAAGGGGATAGAACGAGGGACGAACGCGATCCTCGCAGATCTCAAAGATGGAGCGCTCAGCCCGGTCTAAGAATTCATCCACGTCCCCGGAGTTTGCATAACCCTGGCTGATGATTTCCGTAGCCCGATAAATCACTTTGCGGAGAATGGACTTTTCTTTGACAATTCTGGCGTAGTAAACGATATTCGCCGCGGTGGGCACGCTGTTGACCAAGGCGTTGAGGTAATCAATCCCCCCCACCCCATCCAGTTCTTCTCGTTTCTTCAGAGCCTCGCAAAGAGTAACGAGGTCCACGGGCTCAGCTCGTTCGTAGAGCTGCAGGATGGCGGAGAAGATCTTGCGGTGGGATTCTCGGTAGAAATCCTCCTCCTTGATCACTTCCAAGACTCGATTCAGGGCCTCGTTTTCTAAAAGGACACCCCCCAGGACGGAGACCTCGGCTTCGAGATTCTGTGGAGGAAGACGCTGTGCCAGAACGTCCATCGATTTCTCTCTGCTCCCCAAAGCGAAAGGTTTTCAGGCCTTCTGCTTTTCCGCAACAGCGGGAATGACGTTTACTTTCAGGTTAGCGACGATTTCTGGGTAAAGTTTAACCGGAACGGTGAAGCTGCCGGTGCTCTTGATCGGGTTTGACAAGAGGATCTTACGCCGGTCCAAGGGAATTCCTTGGGCACTTAAAAATTCCTGCAGGTCCATCCTGGTTACTGACCCGAATAGCTTTTCATTCTCTCCCACCTGCCGAGCGAAGGTGCCGGCGAGACTCTCAATCTTTCTGGCTAGGTCGGCAGCATTCTTCCTTTCATGATCGGCCTTCTTGAGGAAAGATTCTCTCTGGCGCTCTAAAAGTTTAAGGTTGGCGGAACTGGCCGCCAGAGCCAAATTCTTAGGGATGAGAAAATTACGCCCATATCCAGGGGCAACTTGCACCACCTCTCCCGCTTTGCCCAAGGAAGGGACGTCTTCTATTAGGATCAATTTCATCTGCCCCTCCATAGAGCGGAGTTCCCGAGCAGCCCGGCGCAGGACTTTCTCCGCAAATCTGGATGACCCGAAGGATTTTGCATAAAGGCGCTAACAGAATCTGCGAGAGTAATCCCCCTGGAGAATCAAGAAGCAGATCCTCGGTGGGGGGGAAGCCCTCACACGGTTATGATAGAAAATGGCATGAAGGCAATGTTTCTGGCTCTTTTAATCGCGGTGGTAAGATCCCGCTGGTGTTTGGCGCAGGTTCCGGAGATTCTTCGGGGAAGGATCTTACCGCGCTCGGTGATGAAGTGATTCAGGGTCTTCACGTCCTTATAGTCGATCTTCATCCCGCTGTCCGCGCAGAAGACACAGACCTTGCGCCTCTGGAAGGGTCTTTTTTTCTTCACTGGGGGTTTCATTTTTCTTCCTCCCCCGCGGAAGCGGCGTTCTCTTTTCTTACTGGTTCTTCAGGGGACAACGATCGTTCGCTGACCTTGATCACTCTTTCCGTCGGGGCCGCTTCTTTTAAGGTCTTAGCCGCTTCGGGGGATACCTGGTCGCTGACCTTGACCGTTTGGAATTTAAGGACCCGGTCGTTGAGGCGCAGGGTTCTTTCCAATTCTCGGACTAAATCAGGGGCGGCAAGGTAATCCAGCAAGAAGTAACGGCCCCGGGTATTCTTGCGAATCTTGTAGGCCAGTTTCTTTGTACCCCAGTCCTCCAGGTTGAGAATATCTCCCTTTAAGCTGGCCATGATGGAGCGCAATTTTCCCTCCAGTTCTGTTTGGTCTGCTTCGGACAGCTCAGGGTGGGCAATGAAGATCGTTTCGTAACGCTTCAAACTGATTTCCTCCTTTTGGGTTCGATAGCCCCTTCGCCTTCTGCGAAGGAGCAAGGAGCAATTATGTTATCTTTATACCTTAAGGCGAGGAAGAGATCAATCGTTTTTTTATTCCGGGCCCGATGGGGAAAGGTAGGAAGGGGAGGAAGTGTAGGAAAGGGTGGGGTCGAGAAGGATAACATTTACTTCCTCCCCCGCGCGCACAAGACTCTTTTCTCGGGAGAGAACGATCAGGCCTTGAGCTTTTACCATCGAGGAGAGCATTCCTGAGCCCTGCTCCCCAGTGGTGGTGGCATAAGTTTTTCCTTCCTTGGCCATCAGCCGGCAACGGAGGAAATAAGTAAGGTCTGCTTTCTTCGCAATATCTTCTCGCAGGACAGCCTTCAATGTGGGGCGGAATAATTTCCGATGGCCCGACATTTGCAGGATGGAGGGCCTGACAAACTGCTCAAAAGAAACCATGGCGGAAACGGGGTTTCCCGGCAGGCCGAAAAGAGGTTTTCCAAAAACCATCCCAAAAGCCAGAGGTTGACCGGGCCTCATGGCGACTTTCCAGAAATTCATCTTTCCCAAATCTTTAAGCATTCCCTTGACCAAGTCGTATTCCCCTACAGAAACACCGCCAGAGGTTACCAGAAGGTCAGCTACTAAGCCTTGCTGGATCTTTTCCGAAAGGTCTTCTGGATGGTCCCGGGCTATACCTAATTGGAGCGGGTGCCCTCCACAGTCGGCAATCTGAGCGGCTAAGGTGTAACTGTTGCTATTGACAATTTTTCCCTCTTGCCAGGGGTCATCAATTTCTAAGAGTTCGTCGCCGGTAGAAAGAACCGCCACCCTTGGGCACTGGTAAACGGAAACGAAGGAGCGTTGCAGGGAAGCGAGCATCCCAATATGCGCAGGCTGGATGACGGTTCCCTCCTCCAGGATCCGCTCCCCTACTTGCACATCTTCCCCGGCCAGCCGAATATTCTTCCCCTTCTCCAAGCTGGCCAAGATTCTCACCCTGGGACCAGACTTTTCTGTGTCCTCAACCTGAACAACGGTATCCGCCCCGCGGGGCAGCGGTGCACCGGTCATGATACGAACTGCCTCTCCCAGACCAACCCCCCCCTTAAAAACATGTCCAGCCGGAAGGTCTGCCAGAACTTTTAGTTCAACCGGCTTCTTACCCGAAGCCTCCCGAATATCTTCCCATCTTACCGCATAACCATCCATGGCCGAGTTGTTCCATGGAGGAATGTTGCGGGAAGCGATGATATCTTCCGCCAGAACCCGCCCCAGAGACTGGGGAATGGGCCAGCGCTCCTTCCCCAGGCGAGGAATCTGCTCAAGGATTCGACGGATGGCTTCTTCCACGGAGATCATAATGGCGAAAACTACTCAGCTTCTCCTACGGTGGGAGCAGAAGGATTTGGCCCGGTTTAATCGGCACCTGGGGCGAAAGGTCGTTAAACCGGCAGAGATCTCGGAGATCAATCCGGTACTTCCTGGCAATGCCAGCCAATGTCTCCCCAGAGCGGACGCGATGCACCTGGGCGTTGGAGGCAGATGTTGGGTAGAAGTTTTTTTCAAAAATTTCTTTTTTCCCCGGCGGAAGGTTTATCTCGAATTGGGGGTAATGGGGCGGAGTGTTCCCCCTTTTCAACGCCGGGTTGAGAGCTTGAAGTTCAGAGAGTTCCATCGCCGCAGCTTTGGCGATTCGCTGGAGACTTGTGCCCGGAGGGACCACCACTTTTTCGTAGACCAGCGGCGGGTGGTATGCGATATTCGTGAAGCCGTATTTTTCTGGTTCCTTGGCGATCGCCACGGCGGCCAGAAACATGGGAACATAATTTTTGGTCTCCCGCTTAAGATATCGATGCCGAGAGATTTCCCAAAAGTCTTGACTTTTCGCCTTCTTCATCGCCCGGAGGACCTTGCCCTCCCCGGCATTATAGCTGGCGGCGACCAGGTCCCAGTTTTGGAAAATTTCATAAAGGCTCTTCAGATACTCAGCGGCTGCGTAAGTGGATTTTTCCGGGTCGCGCCGCTCATCAATCCATTTATCGACCTTGAGGCCGAAACGCCGAGCCGTACGGCGGACAAATTGCCAGATGCCACTGGCCTTAGCCCGGGAAAAGGCTTTGGGATTAAACCCACTTTCGATCAAAGCCAAATAGAAGAGTTCTTCCGGGAGATTCTTTTCCCGGAAGATTCTCTTCATCATGTCTGCGTAAGCCTGGGAACGGGCCAGCGATTTTAAGAAAAAGTCATCAGTCCTCCTCTGGAAGAAACCGATAAACTCGCTGACTTTCTCGTTGATTAACGAAGGAAAATGGTCATTGAGAGGCGAGGATGGTGTCAAGGCAAGCATTATAGACCCCAATTCTTCTGCGGAGAAAAGTGGGGCAGGAGCATCATCCAAAGCCTCAAAGATTCCAGCCCGTGGGTTGCTCTCTTCCATTAATGCCTCGAAGTCGAAAAGGGGTTGGCCAGGCGCGCTTTTTTCCAGCGGCGGGTTTCCAGCTTCTCCTTCCGTTAGAAAATCTCGGGGGTCCTCAAGGCTGGGGGGCTGATTTTCAGCCAGGACTGCGAAGGCGCTGGCGGCCCCCACTATTTTATCCCCTGAAGGAGAGGAAGTATCTCTAGGGGCTTCCTCTTCTGGAGCCAGCTCAGGCTGGAGCTGAATGTACAGGCATTGGTTTGGATGAGCGCCATTATCCTGGAGGAAGGAAAGGAGGGAGGATTCCTTCCAGGGATCCTGGAAATAAAAGTCCTCCTCTTCCAAGTTTAGAATCTCGGGGATATTAACTTGAGCTTCCGCATAAAGCGGCAGGTTCGGGGAGTTCAAAAGCTCCAGCGGATTCATTTCAAACTTGTCTGCTACGGGGACGGAAAGGGAGGGGAGCGATTGCCGGAGAGGTGGAAAAGTGGCGGGCGTGGTTACCCTTACAGATGATCCGCTGCAACCAGCGGAGAATATAAACCCACTCATTATGATCAGAATGATCAGAGCAACTTTCCTCAGAGAACCTCCTTCCCTTCCCCATCTTGGCCAAACGGATTCCATGATAGCCAAAAAGGAATGGACCTGTCAACCCTTTCCGACATTTCCAGATGCGCCCTCAATTTTTATCGGCAGGTAGATCTGGACTATTTAATGCTTCTACGTCACTTGCAGGCAGCCCACGATTTTACTCATGACCTCGCCCGCCGAGCCATGGATGACTACGTCGGCATAGGAGTCATGGTAGGTGGGATCTCGGGGGATGATCACCAATTTGGCCCCGCTCTTCCCAATTCTCCATTGGCCCCCTCCGGCCCTAATATCCCAGGTTCTCTCCCACAATGACGATTAAATAATCGGAGAAAAAGGGTGGTTTCCATTCGATGATCGTGGTAATGCGGCAAACCCGCAGAGGAACACGGCAGTCAACGCATTTGCCGGCAGCAATACAGGGTGGGCTGCTGTTAATTCGTCGGCAATTCAGCGGAACGGTGATTTCTCTGATCCGGCGCAGAGCGCTTTCCAGGTCAGGAACGATTTTATTCACCCCGGCCACGACGATCGCCTTTTGGGGACCGAAGCCCAGGGCATTTACCCGGTTGCCGCCCCCATCGATGTTCACCAGCTGTCCTTCCAGGGTGATCGCATTGGTACTGCTCAGGAAAACATCGCAGGTCTGCTGGGCCCTGCGTAGCTGGAAGTTCTCTTCCGAGAAAAGGGAGGCGGTGACCCAATGATCAATGACCTTATTGCCTCGGGCTCTGAGGTCATCGAGCACCTTCATTCCCCGGATGGTGACTGAACCCCCGATTCCCACAGTGACTCCAGGGGGGATTTCTTGGAGCACGATTTCTTTTGCCTGAAGCTGGGTTTCCACGTAAAGGGCATTAAATTCCCGTTTCTTCAAGGCCTCCACGGCCCGCTTTCCTCGATCTTCCATATACCATTGCATCACAGGGTCCATGACTCTCCTCCATGCAATTCAAATTCCTTCACCGCAGAGAACGCGGAGAACTCAGAGAAACAAATAAATCAGCATGATTTAAAAATTTGCTTTTTGGA
>JACRCA010000175.1 GCA_016234425.1 Deltaproteobacteria bacterium
CCCCCGGTCGTCGAGGAAGTTCTTTACAAGGCTTACAAACGGGGATTTCGGATCAAAGAAGTGCCATACATCCTGGAAGAGCGGAAGGCCGGAGAATCTACCTTCAACCGTAAGATCATGCTCGATGCGCTAAAGATGATGATCAAAATTCGCTGGAAATATCGGAACTACCCTGAAAAGAAACTCTCATAGAGATAAGCATTTCCCCTAGAGCATTCTGAGAACGCGGGCGAAAATTAATTCTGGCAATTTATAGTCGAACCCAAATATTCTACATTCCTCTTCCCATTCCTTTTTTTAAAGGATCATAGAAAGGGGAGATATATGATATCAATAATTTTACCGACTTATAATGAGGCTGATAATATCAAACTTATCGTTCCCCAAATCTCAAAATTGTTTACGGACAAAGATATTAAGGGTGAAATAATTGTCGTAGACGATAATTCACCCGATGGTACAGCGGATCTAGCTCGCGCACTATCACAAAAATATCCCGTAAGAGTTTACGTACGTAAGAATGAAAGAGGATTGGCTACTGCAGTTATGAAGGGATTTGAATTGGCCAGAGGAGAAATATGCTTAATAATGGATGCTGATTTAAGTCATCCGGTAGATAAAATACCGGAAATGATAAATCCGATTGTGCAAGGAAATTGCGATGCAACGGTTGGAAGTAGGTACATAGCCGGAGGAGGTTGCAAAAATTGGTCCTTCATTAGAAGAATTGTCAGCAAGGGGTCTGGGATTCTTGCCTTAGGTTTGACGAACCTTTCAGATCCCACCAGTGGTTTCATGGCCATCAAAAAGAGCTTACTGGAAGGTATAAAACTTGATCCCATAGGATGGAAAATAGTTCTTGAGGTCATTGTAAAGACAAATTCGCGATTTAAAGAAATTCCAATTGTTTTTGGGGACCGGCAATTCGGAAAGAGTAAATTAGATTTAAGGGTGCAAAAAGAATATCTTGGGCATTTATGGAAACTATATTTGTATAAATACCCTACCATTAAAGCTTTCTTAATCTTGCTGATCACCACCGCGGTCTTCCGCCTGCTTTACATCCGGTGGGTGGAGCTGGCGCCGGATGAGGCCTACTACTACACCTGGTCGCGGAACTTGCAATGGGGTTACTACGATCACCCACCCATGGTCGGATTTTTGATCCGGGTCTTTACAACCATCGGCGGGCAGGGAGAGTTCGGGGTGCGCTGGGGATGGGTGATCATGGGAGCCCTACTGACCATCCTTTTGTACCGCCTGGGAACCAAGATGTTCAGCAGCGAACGGGCGGGTTTCTATGCCGCTCTGCTGATGAACATCAGCCTGCTGGGCTCTACGGGGGCTGTGATCGTGACGCCGGATGGGCCCCAGGGTTTGTTCTGGGTACTGGCAATCTCTTCTGTTTACAAGGCTTTTCGCGGAGAGAGCGATCTTTGGTGGTATTTTACGGGAATATGGTTCGGGCTGGGGCTGCTGTCGAAGTACACGATGATTCTTCTGGCGCCCTGCCTCTTTCTTTTTTTGCTCTCCTCGCCGGAAGGGAGGAAGTGGCTTAACCGCAAAGAGCCTTATCTGGCCTTTTTTCTGGGCCTGCTCATTTTTTCTCCGGTCATCTTCTGGAATGCCCAGAATGAATGGATTTCGTTCCGCATGCAGATATCCCATGGGCTGGAAGTAAAAAATGCCGCCAGGTTAAAATATTTTTGGGAATATTGGGGAGGACAGGCTGCGGTTGTAACGCCGCTTCTCTTCCTGGCATTAATCTGGGCCATGGTTAAGAGTGCCGTCGCCGGATTCCGTCGTCAAAAATACAACCTTCTCTTACTCTTCTGGACATCGACTCCCATCCTGCTATTCTTCGCCGGCACCAGCTTCAGGACAAAGGTGGAAGCCAACTGGCCGGCCCTGGCATATTTTCCCGCCCTCGTCGCTATGGCCGGGATCGCCGGCGAAGAGTGGGCCGGATGGAAAAAGGGCAGGAAAGGTTTTTCTTGGGCTGTGGCTCTCAGCGTTTTGCTGATCACCCTCGTTGCCCATCTTCAACCGATCTATCCCCTCGTGCCCATTCCACCCAAGAGAGACCCGACGAGCCGATTATACGGATGGCGGATTCTGGGAGAGAGAATCAAGGAGGTGGCCCGGTCAATGGAGCCGGGAAAGGAAATCTTCCTTTTGAGTCCCCGATATCATATGGTGGGAGAAGGAATGTTCTACACGCAAGCGAAATTTCCCGTTTATCAATGGGACGCTCCCCAGCGAATCAACAATCTTTCATGGGTCAATGCACCACCCGTCGGCAGCCAGGCAATCTTCTTCACCGAAGATGGAAACGAACTACCCCATGGTTTGGCTCCGCTCTTCGATTCCTGCGAAAAGTTGGAACCCCTGGTGATTCGGCGTAATTCTTCTCCGGTCCGCACCCATCCAATCTGGAAATGTTCCGGATTTAAAGGATTAAAATAATTTTTTGCCACAGAGAGCACAGAGGCCACAGAGTATTGGAAATACAATTTATTGGCAAAAGGAAGAAGATCTCAATACGCGATACCCAAGAATCCTTTGACTAAAATTTAGCTATCAGCCGATCTTTAATGAATTATATTCTCTGTGTTCTCTGTGGCCTCTGTGGCTGATAAAAAATGAATCCTTCTTTTACGGTAGAAATTGAGAAGATCGTTTACGGTGGCCGGGGTATGGGGCGGATCAACGGGAAGATCGTCTTCGTCCCTTTCACAGCCCCCGGCGATATAGTTCAAGTGGAGGTGGTGCGGGAGGGTAAGGATTATGCCGAGGCCATATTAAAAACGATTGAGCAGAGTTCCCCTTTGCGGGTAAAACCGTTTTGTTCCCTCTTTGGAAAATGCGGCGGCTGTCATTATCAACATATCAGCTACATTCATCAGTTGAAATTGAAGGAAAAACACGTAAGAGATGCACTGCTTCGCCTGGCCCAGGAAGAAAATTTTGAAATGTTGCTGCCCATTCCCTCTCCCCACGAGCGAGGGTACCGCATTCGGGCGCAGTTTAAAGGGAGAGTGATCGAGGGAAGGGAGGTTCTGGGGTTCTACGGACTGAAAAGCCATCAGCTGGTAGAAGTGAAAGAATGTCCCCTCCTTCATCCTCTGGCTAACGAGATTCTCCAAGGGTTGCAAAAGTGGCTGAGGGGGAAAGATCGAGAGTATTCCGTCCGAAATGCAGATATTCAGGTAAGCCTGGATGAAAATAGAGGTGTTGTCCGACTGCGCGGAGAGAGATTCATTACCGCTCAAATGGCTGAGCTATTAAGCAAAGAGATCCCCAAGGTCAAAGGCATAGTCCTGGAAGGAAAGAGAAAAATTTCCTGGGGAGAGCCAACCCTTCTCTATCGCTGCCCCAAAATTTTTGAGAAGGAATCGCTGCCCATTCGGGCAAGTTATGATTCTTTTTCCCAGGTCAACCCTTATCAGAATTGGAATCTCATAAGACAGGTGGTAGAATGGGCAGATCTCTCCGGCCGGGAAACAGTCCTCGACCTTTTTTGTGGGTCAGGGAACCTTACTCTTCCCCTGGCTCAGCGGGCCCTCAGAGTTTGGGGGGTTGATAAAGACCAGCGAGCCGTCGAGAATGCCGGGGAGAATGCCCGGCAAAACAAACTGGGCAATTGCACTTTTATCGCGGCCGAGGGAGCAGAGGGGATCAGGCGTATTTTGCAAGAAACAGATTCCATCAATGTGTCTGTTTTAGACCCGCCCAGGGCTGGCGCAAAAAATATCCTTAAACCTCTATCCCAGCTCGCTCCGCAGAAAATCCTTTACGTTTCTTGCGAACCGCCGACCCTAGCCCGAGATTTGTCCCAGCTTAAGATGCTGGGTTATCATGTAAGAAGAATTCAGCCGCTGGACATGTTTCCCCAGACGTATCACATCGAGGTGATTGCTGAACTAATCAAAGGCCAAAAATAAATATCCACCGCAGAGATCGCAGAGAGCACCGAGATAAAAAAAATTCAGGGCTTAAAAAATTTCAAGATCAATAAAATTGTTTCTTGTTTATAAAAATATATTTTCCTTCTCTGTGGTCTCGGTGAACTCTGTGGCGAAAAAATAAAAAGAATGATGGAAAAGCCCTGGTTAAAATTTTACGATCCTCATGTGCCCAGGAGCATTGCCTACCCCGATATTCTTCTGCAGCAGATCCTGGACGATGCCGCTGACCATTACCCCGAGAAAACCGCCGTCTTCTTTTTCGGAGGAAGGGTGAGATACGGGGAGTTGAGGGCCCAGGCTAATCAATTTGCCAATTCCTTAAAAGGGTTGGGGTTCCGCAGGGGAGATCGATTGGGTCTCCTTTTAGCCAACATGCCTCAAACGATCATTAGCGCTTTCGGGGCGCTCAAGGCCGGGGGAGTGGCTGTTTTCTTTGATCCTCTGGGTGAAGAAGAAGAACTGCAGCGGCAATTTAACGACACAGGAGTCGAAAACCTTGTAGTCCTGGACTTGGTTCTTCGCCGGGTTGATAAGATTTTCGCCAAGACAAAACTCAAGCAGTTCATCATCACGGGCGTAAAGGATTATCTACCTTTTCCCAGAGATTTTTTATTCTCCTTGGCTGCGCGCGGACGCGGCCTGCGTGTCAAACTGGCCAAGAAGCCGAACATCCATCTATTCAAAGAGTTCATTTCGGGTAGCTCTTCTTCTCCGCCAGCCCCGGATGGTAGGCCGGGCGATCCCGAAGAGGTGGCAGTCATTCAGTATACCAGCGGAACCTCCGGGCTGCCCAAGGGCGTATTATTAAGCCACAAGAACTTAGTAGCCAACGTACTCCAGGCTGCCGCCTGGATCGGAAGGGTGGAAAAGGCGGAAGAAACCTTTCTCTCCATCCTTCCTTTCCATCAGGCTTTTGGGATGACTCTTTGCATGAACCTCCCCATTCATCTGGCAGCCATGAGCATTCATCTTCCCCGGTTTGAGGTAAACCAAGTTCTTTCAGCCTGTAAAAAGCACCCTCCATCCTTTTTTCCGACCCTACCTTCTATGATCGAATTCCTGGCCAGTTATCCCGAAATTAGCGGGAATAAATTCTCTTCCGTCCAAACCTGCTGGTCCGTGGGCAAGCCACTTCCCGTGGAAGATTTCCAAAATTTTGAGCGGCGGTTCGGCAGGAAAATTAGCGAAGGATATGGGCTAACGGAAGCATCTCCCCTCACTCATGCGAACCCGGTTTATGGAAAGCGCAAGGCCGGGTCCATTGGCATCCCCCTGCCCGATACGGATGCTAAAATTGTGACCAAATTGAATGGTGAAAAAGAGGTGCCCACTGGAGGGGTTGGAGAGTTGATTATCAGAGGACCCCAGGTTATGATGGGCTACTGGAACATGCCCGAAGAGACATCTAAGACCCTTCATCATGGCTGGTTACACACTGGGGACAAGGCTCGGATGGATGAGGAAGGGTACTTTTATATCACGGGCAAACTTAATAAAAAAGTTCCAAGTTAGAGGTTTTAAGTTTCAGGTTCCAACCTCGCAACAACTTCGTTGCATTGCCACGCCCTTCGGGCTCGCAATGACAACTTTAGGGGGTTCGAAATGTAATCTATTTTATGCTCTCGGTAATAACTTGCAACTCGTAACTCGAAACTTTATTTTGTCTTGACAACCTTTGATTGTCCGGGCAAAGATAAATTATTACCATCAAGGAAAATGAACGATGAAAGTCCGCTTCTTCAAACCCTTCGATGAGCTTGCGGGCCAGGAAGAGATCGACATCGATCTTAGGAAACCCATTCCGGTCAAAGAGCTTTTAGGGCTCATTGAGGCCCGAGTCCCTTCCTTCAAGCCCTACGTGCGGAAGGAAGGGGATGAGGTCCTGAGTTTTTTTGTAATCCTTGTTCGTGAAGATGAGGTACTCAAATTAGAAGACCTGGTTAGGGAAAGGGACGTGGTCAAGGTTCTTCCCCCGATTAGCGGGGGGTAGTGAGCCATCCACGAGATAGTCATTCACCGCAGAGAACGCCGAGATCGCAGAGAAGGACATGATAAATTCGCAAAGGATAAAAAAGAGATGGTTCCACAGCAAGATCGGGGATGAATGATCCTTGAAGCAAAGTTCGCTATGAATGAGCAATAAAAAGTTTCAGTTTACCTAAAAGATCGAAAAGGAGGTCGGGGAAGATGAAAGGGTATGCGGGAAAGATTCTGCGAGTTGACTTGAGCAAAAGGCGAGTTGAGATGCAAGCGCTGGATGAAACCCTGGCAAGCAAATTTATCGGCGGAAGCGGGCTGGCCGCCAAGATCTTGTATGATGAGACCGGGCCAGAGACGGATCCGCTTGGCCCGGAAAATAGGCTTATCTTCATGACCGGGCCTTTTGCGGCTACGCCGGTGATTACCTCGGGTCGGCATGCCGTGGTTACCAAGTCTCCCCTCACCGGAGTTTTTGCAGAATCAGACTCCGGAGGGACGTGGGGGCCTTTCCTCAAGCGGGCGGGTTTCGATGGAATTGTTATCTCGGGAAAATCCAGCAAACCGGTGTACCTCTGGGTCTTTGACGGAAAGGCGGAGATCCGGGATGCCTCCCGCCTATGGGGAAAGGATACCTATGACTTGGACTCGCTCATCAGGAAAGAGACCCGAAATGAAGCCGTGGTGGCTTCCATCGGTCCAGCTGGCGAGAGAGGGGTCAGGTTTGCCAGTATCATGAATGATGGGAAAGATGGCCGGGCTGCTGGACGGGGAGGGACGGGGGCGGTCATGGGGTCAAAGAGCCTGAAGGCCATTGCCGTTCACGGGAGTCAGGAGGTGGAGATGGCTGATCCTGATGGACTGCGGGCCTCGCTGCGAGAGCTTAGCCCGATGGTGGCCAAGAATGCCGAAGGGATGCGTAAGAATGGGACCGCCGGGGGATTATCCGCCTTCGAAGCCTTGGGCAGCCTCCCTCTGCAGAACTGGAAATACCAGGGCCGCTGGGAGCAGAGTGCGGCCAAGATTGCCGGCCCAGCGATGACGGAGAAAATCCTCACAGGAATATATCACTGCGAAAAGTGCGTCATCGGCTGCGGGAGAAGAGTGAAGATTGACAAGGGACCTTACGCTCCTGTGGAAGGTGGAGGGCCAGAGTACGAGACCCTGGCCCTCATCGGCAGCCTTTGCCTGGTCGATGATTTAGAGGCCATCGCTAAAGCCAACGAGCTTTGCAATCGGTACGGAATGGACACCATCTCCTGCGGGGCGTCCATCGCTTTTGCCATGGAGGCATACGAAAAAGAATTGATTAGCAAGAAGGAGACAGGGGAATTGGAGCTCCTCTGGGGCCGGGGCGATGTGGTCGTAAAAATGGTAGAGAAAATTGGCCGGCGCGAAGGGCTGGGCCATCTTCTGGGAGAGGGGGTACGAATTGCTGCTGAGAAGATCGGGAAGAACGCCGTAGAGTTTTCCCTGCACGTGAAAGGCCTGGAAGTTCCCGGCCATGATCCCAGGTGCTACAATGCCGGAGGAGTAAGTTATGCCACCTCCAACCGGGGGGCCTGCCATTTGGCCGGATTCAGTCATGCTTTTGAACGGGTACTTTCCTTACCGGAGATTGGGGTCGAGAAGCCTTTGCCCAGGCTGGAGGTGAAAGGGAAAGGGGAGCTGGCTGCCAAGACGCAAAACGTCATGGGTCTGTTTGATGCCTTGAAACTCTGTAAGTTCACCCTTTTTGGCGGACTGAAGCTGACCCCGATCGTGGAGTGGTATACGATGGTCACTGGCATTCCCCTGGATGTGGCGGGATTTTTGAAAATCGGGGAGCGCATCTTCAACTTGAAAAGAATGGTTAACGTCCGCTGCGGAATCAGCCGCAAAGATGATATTCTGCCAGCAAGGTTCCTGACCTTGAAGCGTACGGGTGAAGGCTTGACCCCCAATCTTCCTCCGCTGGGGGAGATACTCAGCGAATATTACCAGGTTCGGGGGTGGAATGAGGAAGGCATTCCCCTAAAGGAGAAGTTGCAGGAACTGGGCCTGCCATAATGCGGAATTCGGAATTCGGAATGTTAATGATGGTCTCCGATTCCTATCTCCCCATCTCCCCATCTCCCCATCTCCTTTATCTCCCTATCGTGTTTGGAATAAACATCGGGGCGGGCTTTCTTAGAAGGTCCGCCCTTTTTTTATTTTTTGCCCCAGAGGGCACAGAGAACTCAGAGAGGGGCTTTGCATTTACAATTCAAATCCAAAAAGGCAAAATTTAGCGTTGCTATAATTTTTTAGATTGAAATTTTTGTTTTTTTCTCTGTGTGCTCTGTGGTCTCTGTGGTGAAAGGTATTTTCTTCAGTCAAACTGGTTGAGAAAATGGAAGAGGTCAGATAGAATAGAATATCGATGGGGCAGTCAAAAAAGAAAACTTCTATCGCCATTCCGCTTTTTCTGCTTCTTCTCCTGGCCGTTTTCTTTTTCTTGCGAATGACACCGGCAGGGAAAAAACCTGATCTTCCAGTTGCTTCTCCCCCGATTTCTAAATCCGAAAAGATTAAAGAAGAAGATTCCCCGCCC
>JACRCA010000174.1 GCA_016234425.1 Deltaproteobacteria bacterium
AAGTGCAACCGAGTCCTAAATATGCTGCAGCAATAAGTAGTCGGTAATCAACCTTTGGATTTCGTCTAACAATGAAGAGGGCAAGCATTGCACTTGCGATCAGACTGATTCCCCAGTTGAGCCAGGCCAGGATCATCGAAAAGAGAGACATGGTGACAATGGCCTGCCAAGGTTTTTCAGGATTGGACCAACCGGAGATTCCATCCATCAATCTTCGAACAGGAGGGGAGCAGGCCAAAATATAGCCGGTCATCATGATCAGACACATCTGCATGGCAAATTCAAGCAGAACCCAGAATCCCTTTCCCCATGCCTGAATTGATTGGTAGGCTCGTGAACCGAGGCCCACTTCTGGTTTGAATCCCCAGATGAGCGCAAAGACATAGGCAACGATGCTTAATACCATAACTATGACCAGGGCATCGGGGATCCAACGCTCTGTCCAACGGGTGAGGGCATCACCCCAATCCTTTAGGAACTCAAAGGTTCCTCTGACCTCTTCCTTTTTCTCATTCATAACAAGCCTCCTTTTTTATGGCTGAATACCATAGATTTTTAATTCAATGGTCGAAAACTGAAGGATCATCGCAGGCGCTGGATGTTATCACCTCCTTTACTTAAAGGAATGTAAAAATTTTTTGGAAAGTTAGAAGTGAAAAACTAAATTCCGTCTCGTTTCTCAGGACTAAATATCAAAAAAAAAATTCTTTGTCAACAAAATATCGAGGGTGGGCAAAAGCTTGGTAAAAGGTCTTTGCGGATGACGAATAATATTTATTATGGGGCGTTTTTCTTCATCTCGCGGGCTACCTCTTCCGTGGCTGCAATAATACGTTCGATGTCCTCTTCGGTATGGGCGAACGATATCGCGCCTCCCCCGCGCACCACAAAAACTCCGTGGTTAAGCAGACGAATTCTGAACTCCTGCTCAAGTTTTTCCACATCCGTGAGATGTTGTAACTGGGTCGGGCTTTTAACAACAGTTTCAGATTCATAGGGGAAATACGCGCCACAGAGCGATCCCAGGCCAATGCTCTTCCCTATGATTCCGTTTCTCTGGAACGCTTCCGCCATCCCTTCTCTGAGCTTCTGACCAAGTTGATTGATTCTGGGATAGACATCTTTCTCATGGTTTTTTAAGTACTCCACGACTTTGTATCCCACAATCATGGAAAAAGGCGAACAGGAGAAAGTGCCCCCGCCCACAACCACACTTTCCCCTTTCGGCCGTTTTATGGTGGGGTCACAGAGAGAGAATATATCTCCCCGGCCAGCAATAACTCCCAAGTTGGTCCCACCCCCGCAAACCTTTCCCAAGGTTACAATATCTGGCCTGATCCCATAAACCTCCTGAGCCCCTCCTAAAGCGAGTCGATACCCTGTGATAATCTCGTCGAATATGAGCAAAGCTCCCAATTTTCTGGTTTCTTGCCTTAGCATCTCCAGGTACCCTTTATCCGCTGGGATACATCCCCCCGCCCCAACAACTGGCTCCACGATGATTCCCGCCAAATCCTCCTGCACTTCGTAAATTGTCTGCAGAGTTGATTCCAGGTCGTTAAAAACTACCGATTTCGTGTAATTCGCGACTTCCGGCAAAACCCCAGCACTTTCCGGCTTATCAAACGGGCTCCGAATCGCCCAAAGAAGGTCGTTGTTGGCGCCATGCCATCCCCCTGCTACCTTCAAGATCACTCGTTTCTTGGTGAATCCTCTGGCCAGCCGCACTGCGTGCATGGTAGCTTCCGTGCCGGAAACCCCAAAGACAAGTCTCTCGGCACACGGTACCGTCTGCTGAATGAGTTCGGCGAATTGAATTTCGTATTCGTGCAAGATCCCCCAATGCGTGCCCAGGCCAGCGACCTCTTCCAAAGGCGCTTTTACAATCGTAGGCCTGTGGCCTAAAATAAGGGCGTAATGCCCCATCCATAAATCAATATATTCATGGCCATCGACATCCCAAATTTTACATCCAGAGGCTCCCTTAATAAAAATTGGATAAGGAGGAAAGTAACGTTGCCGATGGCTCACACCTCCTGGCATGACTTTCTGCGCCCTGGCAAAAAGTTTATTGGAAACAGGCGTTTTATCCAAATACTCTTTTATATAATCTGATTGTTCCATGAGGCCCTCTCTTTCAGCATGAAAAAATGGCTTGACTCTCTTACGATCAGATATGACCAGGAAGAAATAATAAGACCCTTTTCCGAACGGATTTATTATAGATTCACTACCGCTATGGACCGGATCAGCGAACACGCTGAAGAGTTTCTTGAGCAGCGGCTCATCATTTAACACGCCCAAGAAATCATGTCAAGAAATATTACTTTTATCGAGCCCAACCCTGCTTTGTCTTTCCGGGCGCGGCAATCCAGAAGCATATGCCGGCTAAAGCGATGCATATGATGCATAGAATAAAAGCGTTGATGTAGCTGCCGTAGATGTCAAAAAGATAACCGCCCAGCCAGGGGCCGATGGCGCCCCCTGCTCCCATTCCCGTTAGCAGAAGCCCGGCTACAGCACCGAAATGCCGGCCATGAAAGATATCTGCCAAACTCGCGAAAATGGTGGGGGTAAATAACCCACCTCCACAACCAAAACAGATGGAAAAAAAATACAAAAGCCAGGGTTGGGAAGTATCCCGGACTGAAAGAAGGGCCCATAGAGCACCGATGGACAGGCCGGTAGCGAGCGTTGCTGTTTTTTCTCGCCCGATTAGGTCAGATAGGAATCCACAAAGCTGACCTACGAAAACCATGCTGCCGAAGAGAGCGAAGACAGAGACACTGAACATGCTACTATACCCAGCGTCTTCAGCAAATTTTACCTGATGAGCCAGTACCAAATAACCTCCGATCCCCCAGTAAAGAGCGTAGGAGAGCACTAAAACCCAAAGTTGATAGGTGCGCATGACTTGGCGGAGAGTCCATTCCCTGACCTCAGGATGATGGGTAGAAGCTTCCGGGGAACGAGGGAAAGCCGCCCTTTCGCCGAATCCGTAAGGTCTAAGTCCCTTATCCCTAGGGTGATATTGGAAAAAAAGCAGGTAGAGGGGAAACAGAAGAAAAACCAGGAATCCGGCCAAAGCCAGATAGGTGCTACGCCAACCCCATTCCAAGATGAGTAATTCAACGAACATGCTGTAGACGAAGCTCAACCCACCCCCCATTTGACCGAGCCCTAACACCAATCCCCGCTTCTTTTCGAACCAATTCATCAGCGTGGGGGCTAAAATGGGCCAGCCGCTGAAGGCACTCCCCAGCGGCATCAGGATTCCGAAAAGAAAATAGAAATGCCACAGCTCCCGGGCAAAAGCACAGCCGGCAGTCGCGAGGGCCAGAATCATTACGCCCAAGGGCACCACTCTACGCGCCCTCCAGCGATCGGCCAAGATACCGGCGACAGGTGCCAAGAGCCCGTAGACGAAAATGTTCAGAGAAAACATCACGGAGATGTTAGCCCGGCTCCAACCGAACTCATCCAAAATGGGGGAAAAGAAAACTGCGAAGGAATGCCGAATGCCATAGATCAGGATCATGGCCACTACACTGATCCCTACAATCACCCAGCCATAAAAAAAGGGGCTCGTTGATTTCCTTCCGGGGTCCATCAAAAATCTACTTTCTCCTCTTCTTTATTTATATACGATATAATAGATCAAAATACAAATCCCGGGTTAAAGTGCATCCCTGGCGAAATCGAACCTTTCCAAAACATAGGATTATGGCTATCATTCCCTCAGGGAAAGAATGGCCGTCGCAGGGCAAAATTAGATGAAAGAGGAAAAAAAGGAAAGAAAGCTTTTCCTCGCCCCCTTTCAACCCGAGCTGGAAGAAAGCTTCTTCGATTTTATAAAGGAAAAAAAGGAGCGAGACCCTCTTATTCCTCTTGTTGTGCTCGTGGGGTCGAACCTGCTGAGTCTTTACCTGCGAAGGGTTTTCGTGCAAAAGGGGCTCAATCATATCAACCTCCGCTTCCTCACTTTCATCGACTTAGCCAGAGCTTTGTCTGAGGAATCCTTAAGCAAGGAAATGCTCAAGCCCTGGCCACGGTTCGGCGACCTTGTGGCCATTATCTCGCTGATAGAGAAGCTCGGAGAAAATAGTTACTTCCAGCCCATCGCCGACCGGAGAGGTTTTCAGAGAGGACTGGCAGCTACTTTCCAAGATCTCTGGGAGGGGGGGATTGAAGAGCTACCCGTAAAAGCAGAAAAGAAATTGATCGAGCTTGGCGACCTGTATAGGGCATACCGTTCGATGATCGGCAAAGAATTTTACAACGATTCTGAACGCCTTTTTCGAGCGGCCCAAGAAATGCCGAATTTCGGCAGGATTTTTGGTTGCCGGGAGCTAATCATTTACGGGTTTTATGATTTTACCGAAGCCCAAAAGCGGCTGGTCAAAGCCTGCACGGATCAACTTAGGGTCACAGCTTTCATGCCCTGGCGGCCATCTGCTGGGTTTGCTTATGCTTCTTCGACCCTGCAGTGGTACAAAGAGTTAGGGTTCAAAGGAATCCCCTTAGAGAAACCGGATAAGGAAAAAAAGAATTCTTTGCCGCTTCTCCAGCAGGATCTTTTCCTGGAGAAATCGAGAGGGTTTAAGGCGCCGCATGATGGGGCGGTCAAGTTAATATCCGCCCCGAACGAAATGCCAGAGGTGCGGGAGATCGTGCGGGAAATTTTAAGATTGGCTAAGGAGGAGAATATCAACTTTCATGAAATGGCCATCTTACTCCGAAATCCGGACATCTATGGTTCCCTGATCCTCGAAACCTTCCAGGCTTTTAAGATTCCAGTTTACTTCCAGGGTGGTGTCCCCCTCTGGCAAACCCAGGTTGGGAAGAGCTCCCTCCTCTTGCTGGACCTGGTTGGCAGTAATCTCAAAAGGTCAGAAGTCATGGAATTCCTTACTTTCGCACCCATCGCCTGGTCTCGATTTTTCCCGGAAGCACCCTCCCCTGCCCAATGGGACCTCATCTCCCGGGAGGCGGGTATTGTGGAAGGGAGGAAACAATGGGAGGAGAAACTCTCTTCCTGGATGACCCAATGGCAGGAGAAAGAATCGCAGGACGATACGCAGAGAAAAGACTCTCTTGGCCAGGCCGCCGAAGATTTCCGGATGTTCCTCAAGAAATTCTTCGCCGACCTCGATCGATTCCCGGCCAGGGGAACATGGAAAAGAATGTCCGCTGCCTCCATCGTTTTTCTGCAAGGCTATTTGGCCGAAGGAGAAACGAGGGAAGCAATTTCCCAGACCCTACGGGAGCTGGAAGCCCTCGATGCTCTCGGCAGGGAGATCGATGTCTGGCAATTTAAAGAGATATTTACCCAAGCCCTTAAGGAAAAGACAATACCCCAAGGAGCTTTCCAAAAGAGTGGTATCTTAGTCTCTGACTTGATGCCTGCCCGGGGACTGTCATTTCGGGCCGTCTTCATTCCCGGCCTGGTGGAACGTGCCTTTCCCGGACCCATGCGCCAGGACCCTTTGCTTTTAGACCACGAGCGCCAAGAGGTCAATGAAGCCCTGGGAGAAAAGGGAAAGCTTCCCTTGAAGCGATTTCGGTTGCCGGAAGAACAGCTTCTCTTCAGCCTGGCTGTGGGATCGGCCCGGGAAAAGCTGATCCTTTCTTATCCCCGGCTGGATTCCTCCTCCGGCCGCGAACGCCTCCCCTCCTTTTTTCTCCTGCGCGTTGGCGAGGCCCTGCAGGGAGAGAGTGTGGATTACAGCCAGTTAGAAACCCTTCCGGCTTATCAGAGAGTGCCGCTGTCACGATTAGCCCCGGAGGATCTCACTCAGGCCATCGATGAGGAGGAGTATGATCTGGGTCAGGTAAGAAAAGCTCTGAGGAGTAACGATAAAGGGGAGATCTCTTATTTAAAGTTCTTTTTCCCCACTTTTTCCCGGGCTGAAAGGTTGGCCAGTCTGCGGTGGGGCTTTCGCGTTTTCACAGAGTATGACGGATGCCTGAAATCAGACCGCGCCCTTAAGCAACTGCAGGAAAGCTTCACGCTTTCCGGAAAGACCCTCTCCCCCACGAAGCTGGAAACCTACGCTGCCTGCCCTTTCCGGTACTTTCTTTCCGAGGTGCTGGAACTGAGGCCTCTCCCTTCTCCCGAGGAGATCAGGCGGATTCAGCCTCTGGATCGAGGGAGCGTAATCCATGCGGTCCTGCATCAATTCTATAGACAAGTACTGAAAAAAACTCCTGGACCCTTGCGGCCTGAGAACATGGAGGTCTACTGGCGGATCATGCTCGAAGTTTCCAGCCGAGTTTTCGCCGAAGCTGAGGAACAGGGACTTACAGGACTGCCCCTACTCTGGGAGCTTGACCGTCAAACCATCCTCGAAGACCTACGAGCTTTCTTGAAGAACGAAACCTTACAAGAGAAAATGATGCCAGCGGATTTCGAAATTCGCTTCGGGTATGAGAAGGCGATCTCCCCAAAAGATCCTCTCGATAAACCCCCCTCTTTAACCTTGGATGATGGGACGGTCGTTTCCTTCCGGGGTAGGATCGACCGGGTCGATCTGGCTCCAGAAGAAAAATACCTGCGGGTCATCGATTACAAAACCGGAAAGATTCAGGGAGAGGAAGATGGGTTCTGCGGTGGGACAACGCTGCAATTGCCCATTTACCTGATGGCCGCCTGGCAGATCTGGAGTCAGGCCAACAGAGAGAACAGCTGGGCAGAATATTACCCCATAAGCCGGGAGAAAAAGTTTAAGCGCTTACTTTTCCGCGGAGAGAAATGGGCGGAGAAAGAAAAAACCCTGAAAAAGATCGTCCATACTATTACTCAGGGAATTGCGGAAGGGACTTTTTTCGCTTACCCCAGCGATGGAAGAAGCTGTGGGTATTGTGATTTCGGCCGCCTGTGCGAGCATGGTGTGGAGGTGCTCTTCGAACGAAAGAAAGACGACCCGAGGGCGGCCACATTTTTAGAGATGAGAAGAATTCCCTAAACAATCCGAAAGAGCTTTTCCCTTTATGATCGAAGATATGCTCTTCCCTGATCAGGCCGACCGGGAGGCCGCTCGCCATGACCTCGATCGCTCCCTGTCCGTGGAAGCGGGGGCGGGAACGGGCAAGACTACCCTTTTGGTGGAGCGGATCATCTCGTTGATCAAAAACAGACGGGCTACCCTGGAGCAGATTGTGGCCATTACCTTCACGGAGAAGGCTGCAGGTGAGCTCAAGGTTCGCTTACGGGAAGCCCTCGAGAAAACCATTACTCAAGCCGAGGGAAAAGAATTGGGATCGTTGCTTCAGGCCTTACGAGATTTAGAGCGTGCGCCCATCTCCACAATCCACTCTTTTTGCGCCAGCCTTCTTAGGGAACGTCCCGTGGAGGCAGGGGTTGACCCAAACTTTGAACCCCTCGATGAGATTGGTCTGGATATGCTCTTCCAGGAAGCTTGGGAGGGTTGGCTGAGGAAGGAGATGGAAAAGAAAGCCCCCCCCTTACGCCGGGCTCTCGCCCTTGGTATGAAGTTGGAATCGATGGCCCAGCTTGTACGGCAGGTTTATGACAACCGTGACCTCATCCCCGAAGGTTCGTTCCCCAGACCCACTTATTCCATTGACGCCTTTCTGGGAAATTTGGAAGAAGGGGTGCAGAAAGCCTGGGTTTTGGCGGAGACAAATTGTCAGGACAAGGAGGATCGAGGGTTTCAGGCCATTCAGTCTCTGAGGGAAAAAGTGATCGAATTGCAGGAGGCCGGCGAGGAGCGAAGAGAGGTTATCCTCCTTAGGGAATTGGAGATCAAAAGCCAGGGGAATAAGCAGAATTGGAAGCCCCAGTCGAGCTGTGACGTCCAAAAGCAGATCTGCCAAAAACTGGGCGCACAGCTGGAGACATTGAAAGAGTTTATCCGCGCCGATGTAATGGCCGAACTGGTAGAGTGGCTGAAAAAATATCTCAAAACCATTCAAGACGAAAAAGCTGAGCTGGGAATGTTAGATTTCCAAGACCTTCTGTTGTTGGCCAGGAATCTGCTGAAAGGCAATAAAGAGGTCCGCAGGTACTTCCAGGAAAGAATCCGTTACCTCCTGGTGGACGAGTTCCAGGATACAGACCCTCTTCAAGTTGAGGTAGTCTTTTTCCTGGCCGAAGATGGGACTCAGGCTGGGAAGTGGGAGGATGTCGTTGTGGCTCCTGGCAAACTTTTCCTGGTGGGAGATCCCAAGCAGTCTATATACCGCTTCCGGCGGGCGGACATCGAGACTTACGAAAAGGCCAAGGAAAAACTGGAAGCCCAGGGAGATGGATTAAAAGCCTTCCAGAATTTCCGTACCGTTCCTTCGATCATCTCCTGGGTCAACCGGGTTTTTGCGGATTTGATCCAACCCTCAGAAGAAGGCCACTTTCAGCCAGCCTACATTCCCCTCGTAGCCCACCCCGATCGGAAAGAGCTCGTGGCCAACCAACCTGGAATCATCCTCCTGGTCCCGCCACCGAACTTCAACAGCCAGGAAGCGTCCGTAGGAGAGACGAGGGAAGTAGAGGCCCATTCCATTGCTGCTATGATCGAAGAAATAGTGGCCGAAAGATGCCCAAGGCGGTGGGTGATTCTTGATAAGAAAGAAAAGGCTAACAGAGCAATCGGCTACGGAGACATCGCCTTGCTCTTCCCCACCTTTTCCGGCATCGAGATCTATGAAGAGGCCCTGAAAGCTAAGGGGATTCCTTATCGGTTAGAGGGGGGGAAAGAATTCTACATGCGCCAGGAGGTCAGGAGTCTTCTTTGTTGCCTGAAGGCTCTGGATGACCCAGCGGATGAAATTTCCCTGGTAGCGGCCCTACGTTCTCCTTTCTTTGGTTTTTCCGATGAGGAGATCTTTCTCTTCGTCTCATGCGGCAACCACTTGAATTACCTCAGTTCTCCAGAGAGAAAGGAGACCAAGTTTGCCGAAGCTTTCTCCTTATTGCGCTCCCTTCACGAGAAAAGAAATTCTGTCTCCATTTCCGGTACGATTTTGGAGCTGCTCTCTTTGACTAAAGCTTTAGAGTTTTCCCTGCTTCGTCATGGAGGGGAGCAGACCGCAGCCAACCTGAGAAAGGTCCTCGAACAAGCCCGGGGATTCGAAAGGGAGAGGCAGGCCACATTCAGGCGTTTCGTTGCCTGGCTGGAGACCAGAGAAGAAGAGGGGGTGCGGGAAGGAGAATCTCCCTGGTCGGAAGAGGGAGAGGAGAACGTTCAATTGCTGACCTTGCATAAAGCGAA
>JACRCA010000176.1 GCA_016234425.1 Deltaproteobacteria bacterium
TCCGGAGACGATCTATTGGGGAAGAAAGTTCACTTCCGGCAGGGAATGCTACCCCTGCATCCTTACCACGGGGGATATGGTGCGGGTAGTCAAGAGCCCAAGCTTCGACCGAAAACGAGTGGCTTTCTTTATGCCTTCGGGGAATGGCCCCTGTCGCTTCGGGCAGTACCACCGTCTCCACCGTCTGATTCTCGACGATCTGGGGTATCCGGATGTGCCCATTTATTCTCCCACCCAGGACGAGCACCTGTACCGAGACCTGGGCATGCTGGGGAAGCATTTCACGCGCTTAGCCTGGCAAGGGATGGTGGCCATGGACCTGCTGGACAAGAAACTCCGCGAAACCCGGCCTTATGAGGCGGGGCCCGGTGAGACGGAGAAAGTTTTCAACTATTTCTTGAAAAAGGCTTATGAAGCGGTGCGGGACAGCCAGGATGATCCCAATCAATGTCTGGAAGGGCTGATCCATGTTCTGCGGGAAGCCCGGAGAAGCTTTGATTCGATCAAGCTGATCCATCCCGGATCCAAGCCGCGGATCGGCATTGTAGGAGAGATCTACATCCGCTCCAATCGTTTCAGCAACGAGTTCATCGTCCGGGAGCTGGAAAAGCTCGGCGCTGAAGTATGGCTGCCGCCGGTCTCTGAATGGTTCCTTTACCTGAATTTTACTTCCCTGCGGTATAGCCTGCGGAACAGACGTCTGGGAAACTTCTGGCGAACGTACATCACGCAGCTGGTCCAGAAGCGTGACGAGCATAGAATGGACCAGATCTTCGAAGGCAGCTTGGTCAACCACCCCGAACCTTCCATTGGACAGACGCTGAAAGAGGCCAAGCCTTACCTGGATGATTCTTTTGAGGGAGAGGCCGTGCTTTCGGTGGGCAAATGTGGCGATTATGTGAGGAAAAGCGCCTCCGGATTAATCAATGTCATGCCCTTTACTTGCATGCCCGGGACGATCGTGGGCGCAGTAATGAAACGATACCGCGAAGACCACAACAACATTCCTTTTTTAAACATGGCCTACGACGGGCAGGAGGAGACAAACACGTTGACGCGCTTAGAAGCCTTCATGCACCAGGCGCGGCAATACCAGCGGCAATTGGGGAATATGGGAAATAAATCCCCCAAGAACTAAGAAATCTGAAAAAAGCGATCAGCGATCAGCTCTCAGCAAAAAATAATTAAGGGAAAATACCCCTCTCCGTAGAGAGGCTCTGTCGTATCATAGGCGGGAGGGCATGAACGAGGAAGCATCGGCGGGAGATAAAGAAATCTGAGGCTGTCCAGCGTGATTCCGAAGAGGGAAGGCGGATTCGAAGGACAGCCGAAATATTTGGTTTTCAGCCCGCTTCCATCCATGGAAGAACCACCGCCTTATGATTCCGAGAGAATGCCCTCCTGCCTGGGCCTCGCAATTCGCCAAATTGTGAGGCAGTCTCAGGCGGGAGAGGGTGGGGGGTGAGGGTGAATGCTGAAAGCTTCATGGCCAACCATAACAAGGACCTTTGCAACCGTCTTTCTAACGGGGGCTCTTCTTTTACCGCTGATTTCAGTTTGCTATTCCTCTGAGGATCCCAGCACCATAGCAGCCCGCAAAAGGATGGTCGAGCGCGACCTCAAGGGCCGCGATATCAAAGACCCGCAGGTCCTGGAAATTATGGGCCGGGTCCCCCGCCATCTCTTCATCGATAAATCTTTGCAGAGCCAGGCCTACGCCGACCACCCCCTGCCCATCGGAGAAGGACAGACGATCTCCCAGCCCTACATCGTGGCCCTGATGACCCAGATCCTTCAAGTCAAGCCAGGAGAGAAAGTCTTAGAGATTGGCACAGGTTCGGGCTACCAGGCGGCGGTCCTGGCAGAACTTACAGACAAGGTCTACACCATTGAGATCCGGGAAACCCTGACCCGGCAAGCCGCTCAACGCCTGAAGCAGCTGGGGTACGAAAAAGTCCGCGTAAAATACGGGGATGGGTACTTCGGATGGGAAGAGTATGCTCCTTTTGATGCCGTTATTGTCACCTGTGCAGCCAATCACATTCCTCCGCCACTGATCAAGCAGCTCAAGGATGGAGGAAGGTTGGTCATTCCCCTGGGAAGCACCACCTATTTTCAGACCCTCACCCTGCTTACCAGGAAACACGGGAAGACCGACATCCAACACCTCATCGGTGTGGCCTTCGTCCCAATGATTGGGGAGGCTCAGAAAAGATAAAGCGGGATTTCCTGCTACTTGGCAGAATCCTTCCTTTGGAAGAAGATACGGATAAACTGACAAGTCAATAAATGGAGAGCCGATGGGAAAAGCCAAAGCCGGGATCATACGAAATCTGATGGAATCGACCGGGGGGAGCTTTTCCAAAGGTCTGGGGATAAATCCCCGCCCTTCCAGACCTGAAGAGATATTCAAGTGGTTTTTGGCCTCTGTCTTTTTTGGGGCCCGTATCTCTGAGAAAATCGCTGTCCAAACCTTTCGGGTCTTTAACCGGCAAGGAGTCACCTCTCCGAAAAAAATCCTCGACCGGGGTTGGGATGGATTGGTTCAACTTTTGGACGAAGGGGGATATGTCCGTTATGATTTCAAGACGGCTACAAAACTTTTAGAAGTGGCTGGGGCATTGCAAAGCCAATATGGAGGCGATTTGAACCGGTTACATGATATGTCTTCCGACCCATTAGACCTGGAGGATCGCCTTCGATCGCTGGCCAAAGGAGTCGGGAAGGTGACTGTCAACATTTTTCTCAGGGAGATACGAGGGATCTGGGAGAAGGCGGAGCCTCTACCGGGTGACCTTTGCATTGCCGCCGCCAAGGACCTGGGCCTCATTCGGAAGAATCTTAGATTCGAAGAAACCATTCTGGCAGAGCTCAAGGCTCTGTGGAAAGACCACGGAGTCCCGGGAAAGGATTTTACCGATTTTGAAGCTGCCTTAGTTCGCCAAGGAATTCAATATAGGCGAGAAAAGCATTGATTCTGTTTCTATCAGATTTGAAAAGCTCTGTAATTTTATTGGTATTCTGGAAGACTCTCTGAGCACGTTGTCAGCAGCGGGCTGCGTCTGATTGAGTCAAATTCCGCACTTCCCCTACAATGGGTGAGAACTGGCTACTAATAAGAGCTGGTGATTTCCAATTGAAAGTGAGTATAACGTGCTACGTGAGCGGCGTGGTTTTCCGCGTCCGACTCCACGCAGTTGTTAGCCGGTCAA
>JACRCA010000173.1 GCA_016234425.1 Deltaproteobacteria bacterium
AAAGGAGTTGCGCCATCGAGTCGCCCCGCGTCCTTTTGCGGAAGGCAGGGGAGAATCCTTCAGGAAAGTCCTTTCCCGCCGATGCGGGCTGCGGGCATCTTCCCTACGCCCGAGTCAAACATGAGCTAAGCACTGATTAAAAACTGGGGGGTGGCAAGCGTCGCCTAAGGAGCGCTGACGCTTGATGACCGCTTCGCTCTTTACTGCTTTGTTGGAATGCGTTTGTAGGGGCAGTCGATTTTTTGGTTACAGGTCCAACTTGCCCTGTGAAGCTTCCCGGCAGCGTCCAAGTTGTCTGGGTGGTAGCATTCATGGATGCGGATCGTTTCTTGATACTTGTCGGGGGCAAAGAGGGACTGTAAACCCGTGCTGGGCTTTCGCGGCTGGGGAATTCCCCGGTGGCGATAATATTTGCAGAAAGGATTGTAGCCCATGGTTTTTTATTTTAATCAAAGGCATATTTTTGTCAATGATAAGGAAGTAGACCGCTGTCGATCTTTTCTGGGTGATCATCAAGCCTTGATGAGCCAGGAAAGAAGAAATTTTGTTTTTCCGCTAACCTGGATAGAAAAAACCTGATAAAATGGATAATAGACCGAGGGTTCATGAAATTGATTATCATTTCCTGGAGGGAGCCGTGACTTGCATCTTTTGTCAAATCGCCGTCCGTAGGTTGCCAGCCGATATTCTTTATGAAGATGATGATCTGATCGTGTTTAAAGAAGTCAATCCCGAAGCCCCCATCCACCTGCTGATCGTTTCCAGGGTACATATTGACACGCTCAATTCTCTGGATGAGCAGAGTGTTGGCCTAATGGCCAAGATGGTCCTCGTTGCCAAGCGCATCGCTGAGGATCTGAAAACTCAATCTGGCTACCGCCTGGTGATCAACTGTGGCCGGGAAGCTGGACAGGTTGTCTTGCACCTGCACATGCATTTTATGGGAGGATGGAGAAAGAAATAGCGACCCATCTTATCATCCGCGGGATTAATTCTCTCAAAGATGGGCTTTGCCGGTCGCCGATGCCGCTGCCTTCCTACCTGGCCTTCCGGGCTTCCTCCACCAGCTTCTTCACTTTCTCGTGCAGGCCCATTATGTACTTGCCGTACTCGTCCCCCCCCATTATCTTGATGGCCAGGCCAGCCTTATCCATCTTCTCCTTGTGCTCGGGGTTCTCTATGGCCTTCTTGAAGACAGCCTGGAGCTTCTTGATCATAGGATCGGGGAGGCCCTTGGGGCCAGCGATGCCACGGGTGGAGGAGGAGATAACAGTGGGATAGCCCTGCTCCACCGAGGTGGGCACATCTGGGTAGAACTCGGACCTCTCCTTGTCCATCACCGCCAGGACCCTCAATTGCCCCGCCTTCACTCTTGGCGTTAGGCCGCCTACATTCAAGAAACCGACATCTATCTGCCCTCCCAGGAGGGCCGTTACCTGTGGAGTATCCCCCTCGAAGTGGACGATGCGGAGCTTGACGCTCGCCGCTTCTTCGAGCATCAGGATGGCCAAATGGTCATCGCCGAGGATGCCGGTCGTACCGGCCTTGATCTCCCCAGGACGCTTCTTGGCATCGTCAATTAAGTCTTTGAGGTTCTTGTAAGGGGTATCAGGCTTTACGTATATCACGCCGGGATCCAGGACCTGGTTGATGATGGGGGTAAAGGCGTCAATGTCGAAAGCAGCCTTGCGGCCTGGGTCCAGGATGATTGTGTTGAGGGCCGGGAGGTTGATGAAGCCGATGTAGTAGCCGTCGGGCTTCTGCTTGGCCAGCTCCGTAAAGCCCACCTGTCCCCCAGCGCCAGCTTTGTTGAGCACCACGATGGGCTGGCCCAGCTCCTTCTCCGCGATAGACGCCACGATCCGCGCCCCTACATCAGTGCTGCCTCCTGCCGGATAGGCTACCATAAGCATAACGGGCTTAGTGGGATAAGTTTGCGGGTAGGCGCTGGCGGCAAGCGCCACAATTAACATTGTTACCAGGCCGATGACGAGTTTACCCTTCATTGTCTCCTCCTTCCATGCACGGAAATTTCGGTTAACTTGATTGTATAGGAATTTCCTTTTTGGACACAGATTCACCCTGTTAGATGTTTACTATCTAACAGGGTAAACCCAGATTATCAGCATAAGCGAAAATGAAAATAATTATCCGTGGTTATCTGCGAAAATCTGCGTCCTATTAAATTTTTCATATCCGGAATATTTTCGGATATGCCTCGCTCCTTTTTCGTCCACCCGTGAAGTCCCAAAATCCCCTCTTCTTGATCAGAAGAAATGGGGTTTCTTAACCTTTTTTCGAGTTTATGGGTCAAAGGATAAAGACTGAAGAAGAACCTCTAAGTTTTAAAAGCAATATACCAAATTGTTGGAGGGGATTCAATAGCGGTCAAGGCAGAAGAATTGAGAGGCTTGAAAAGGTTTTAAAATGGCTTGTAATTACCCGCCCAAGGCATGTATAAGAATATTATCATTAAGCTCGGCGGCCCCCCGTAGTTAAAAGCGACCCAGGGACTTCTTAGTTGAGCAATAGCCCAACGAAATGCGAAAAATGGACAGAAAGGAGAAAGAATGGATTTTAAATACATCCTCTGGGAGAAGAAAGAAGAAGTAGGCATCCTGACCATCAATCGGCCAGAAGTTCGTAATGCTTTGAATCCGGAAGCCTGGTCGGAGATTCAGGCTGCTCTGGAAGCAGCTGAAGACGATCCTCAGGTGCGCGTTGCGATCATTACCGGGGCAGGGGATAGGGCCTTCTGCGCCGGTGCAGATATTAGCCGACTGGCCCAGTTCACCATGTGGGACATTTTGGCCAGGAAAACAGACAAAATCTTTGCTTACATCAACAACTTTCCCAAACCAGTCATCGCGGCCGTCAACGGGCTGGCTCTGGGTGGGGGATGCGAACTGGCCATGACCTGCGATTTTCGTGTGGGCAGCGAGAATGCCCGCTTTGGACAACCAGAAATTAATATGGGGATTTTTCCGGGCGGTGGAGCGACCCAACGCTTGCAGAGGTTAGTAGGGGTGGGTCGGGCCAAGGAGCTAATCTTCACGGGAGAAATCATCGATGCCCATGAGGCTGAAAGGATTGGCCTTTTGAATAAAGTTTTTCCGCCTAAAGAATTGATGAATAAGACAATGGAGATCGCCAAGAAGATTTGCCTCAAAAGTCCGTTGGCCCTAAGGTTAGCCAAAAGTGCGATCAACATGGGAGTGGAAACGGGGCTCCAGGCAGGTCTGGCGTATGAAAAACTGGGTAGAACCATCGTTCAGGGAAGCGAGGACCGAGTGGAAGGCATGCAAGCTTTCTTAGAGAAGAGAAAGCCTGAATTCAAAGGCCGTTGAAAAAACCGAGAATAATGATCCCGTGACGAGGAAGAAAGCTATTCGCTTTGCTGCTTCGGGGATTCCAAGACAAGCTCTCTTAATCGCTACCCGGAGGGGAAATAAATAGGGTTATAGTCATCCAAATTGGCTCGGGGATAAAAATTGCTATAAATAAGTCGTGTTGCGTCTCAAAAATAAGTTGAATAATTGAAAAGTCGTTCCCAGGAGCCAGGCGAAGGACCGCCAAAAACTTAATGAATTCCTATGGCGGGTGGTGACCTTTAGGATGAGGGCTTCAAGAATGGTCGGGGCGAGAGGATTTGAACCTCCGACCCCCTGCGCCCAAGGCAGGTGCGCTACCAGGCTGCGCCACGCCCCGATAATGATTTTATACCATGAGATGAAGAATGGTGGCAAGGTCATGATGAGAGGAACTCTGGCAGAATGAGCTTCAGTTTCTCCAGGGCGCGGGCGCGGTGGCTGATATGATTTTTCACTTCTGGCTCAAGCTCCGCCATGGTCTTGCCAAACTCCGGAACAAAGAAAATGGGGTCATATCCAAATCCATGTTTCCCCCGCGGAGCAAAAGAAATCTGCCCCTGGCATTCTCCTTGGACGACTCGCATTTTTCCTGCAGGATTGGCAACGGCCATGGCGCACACAAAGGTAGCCTGCCTCCTCCCTTCAGGGACTGCGGCCATTTCGTTCAATAATTTTTGACACCTTTCTTGATCGGTAGCCTTTTCGCCCGCATAACGGGAAGAAAAGACTCCCGGCCTCCCTTTTAACGCCTCCACAGCTAAACCCGAGTCATCCGCAATAGCCAGACGACCGGTCAGACGGGCAATCGTCCGGGCTTTCATTTCGGCATTCTCGGCGAAAGTGCTTCTCTCTTCGACCACTTCCCGGATTTCCGGAAAATCTTTCAGAGAGAGAAACTCTACGGGTAAGGGAGCGAGGATGCCTTCGATCTCGCGCAGTTTTCCCGGGTTGCGAGTGGCGATGACGACCTCCCGGAGAATCCTGCTTTCCTCGGGCTTCAAGGTTTCCACAATCCCTGCTGCTTGGCTAGAATTTTTTTCTGCATTTTAGTGAGTTGGAGGATCGCTCTGCGGGCAACGGCTATCATTCGCCCGAGGTCATGCTCTGTAAAAGGAGTGCGCTCGGCTGTCCCCTGGACTTCTACCAGACGTCCGCTTCCAGTCATAACAAAATTCATGTCCACGTCTGCCTGAGCATCCTCTTCATAATTGAGATCCAAAAAAATCCTCTGGCCAATCATGCCGATGGAGATGGCCGCCACGGTATCTTTGAGCGGGGGGGCAGTGAGGAGGCCTTTTTTCTTTAAAACCGCCAAAGCGTCCGCTAAAGCCACAAAAGCGCCGCTAATCGCGGCGGTACGAGTTCCTCCATCTGCCTGAATCACGTCACAGTCAATCCAGATGGTTCTTTTACCGAAAGAAAAGAGGTCTACCACAGAACGAAGGGATCGCCCGATCAGGCGCTGGATTTCTTGAGTGCGCCCGCCAATCCTGCCGGTAGCGGATTCCCGGGGCGTGCGGGTCTGAGTGGAGCGGGGAATCATGGCATACTCGGAGGTAACCCATCCCTGGTTTGAGTCCTTTAGAAACCTGGGAACATCCTCTTCCACGCTGGCTGTGCAAATCACTTTAGTCTCCCCCAATTTGATCAGAACAGAGCCTTCTGGATGTTTGAGGAAGTGGCGGGTAATTTTTACCGGCCGCATCTCCTGGGGTTTCCGTCCGTCAGATCGCATAGGGCTTCCTTTCCAATTATATTCTACCTAAATTGAGCGATTTTTTTAAACCACAGAGAACACAGCGCGGCATAGCCGCAACCCAAAAGGTTGATTCTAATGGGAGGGGCGGGAAGTTATCCACAACCCCTCCGCTCACCCGTTAGTTGAAAGACGTCGCTCCGGG
>JACRCA010000181.1 GCA_016234425.1 Deltaproteobacteria bacterium
CTTGGAGACATCCCCTTGAATGTAGATGCCCTGTCCTCCAGCCTCTTTCAGTAGCCGCAATGTTTCCATTCCATTAGCAGGGGTCAGGGAGTTGATGGCGACCTTTGCCCCTTCTTTGCCAAACCGAACGGCAGCTGCCCTTCCAATGCCCACCCCTGCACCTGTAATTAGAACCACTTTCCCTTGGAACCGCATCCTTTCCTCCTTAAAAAAATCGCCACAGAGATCGCAGAGGACACAGAGATTTAGAAATAAATAATAGAAGCCAAAACACGAAAGCTATGGCTTTGAAATTTGTTTTTCGAAATCATTTTTAACTCTGTGTTCTCTGGGACCTCTGTGGCCTATCAATCTTTTGGAATACCTCCGCAGCGTGGAATGAGCTGCGCACAAAGGGGGCCGAGAAAACACTTTTGAAACCCATCTTCTCTCCCTCTTTACGCAGTTCCTCAAATTCCTCCGGATGAATGTACCGGATGACTGGATGATGCCTGCCTGAGGGTTGGAGGTATTGGCCCAGGGTTAGAAGATCGCAGGAAACTTCTCGCAGATCCCTCATTACTTGCCGGACTTCCTCTTGCTCCTCTCCCAGACCCAGCATCAGGCCTGACTTGGTAATTTTTTGCGAGTTGATTTCCTTGACTCTCTTCAAAAGTCCAATGGACCGGCGGTAGTCTGCTTGGGGGCGGACTTCCGGGTAGAGGCGGGGAACGGTTTCTAAATTGTGATTGATGATTTCTGGGCCGCTATTCACAACAATCTCCAACGCCGCCAGGGATCCCAAAAAGTCCGGGACCAATACTTCCACGATGATCTGAGGGTTTTTTTCCTTCAGGGCTTCTACGGTCTCGGCGAATTGTGAGGCCCCACCATCTTCCAGGTCATCTCGGGTTACGGAAGTGATGACCACGTGTTTTAACCCCAGTTCAGAAGCGGCTTGGGCAATTCGTTCCGGCTCTCCAGGGTCCGGCGCTGGCGGATGCTCTTCTGAAGGAATGGCACAGAAGGTACAGTTCCTCGTACAGGTTCGTCCCAGGATCAAAAAAGTTGCGGTTCCCTGGCCAAAGCATTCTCCTTGATTCGGGCAGAGGGCTCCCTCGCAGACTGTGTTCAGCCCAAAGCGCTGAAGCAAGTGGCGCATCTTATTGAGCGCTTCTGCGTCAGGAGTTTTTCGGCGCAACCAGAGAGGTTTCACTCGTATCGTTCCAGCATCTTCTGAGGTTCTTCATGGATGGAGAACCCAAAGACTTCTCCAAATGCTTGAATCGTCAAAGACTCGATTTCTTCCATGGGCAGAGTTCTCCCAAGAATTTTGGCCATGGAAGTGACTTTCCGGTCGGTTATCCCACAGGGATTGATCAGGTTAAAAGGGGCTAAATCCGTGTTCACATTTAGAGCCACCCCATGCTTGCTAATCCAGTGGGAGAGGTGGACTCCCAGGGCAGCGATTTTTTCTTTTCCCACCCACACCCCCCGCATTTTCTCCATCCGGCCTGCAGAGATGTCAAAGCGGGCCAGAACGCGGATGACGACCTCTTCCAAATGCTGTACGTATTCGGGAACGCTCAGGCCAAGGGGACGAAGACTTAAGATCGGATAAGCCACTAACTGTCCCGGCCCATGGTAGGTGACATCCCCTCCCCGGTCGGTGAAGATGACCGGAATCCTTTTTTCCTCCAGGGTGGTCTGCGAGGCGAGTACTTTGTTGATTTTCCCTTAACGCCCGATGGTGATTACGGTAGGATGTTGCAGGATCAAAAGAGTATCTTCGACCTCTCCCGTTAGACGAGCCTGGGCAAGGTGGTTCTGCAAGCGAAGCGCATCCTCGTATGAGATGACCCCCAGCCGAAAAGCATGGCAAGGAAGAAGGACGTTTTCTACCACCCTAACCATGATCTTAAATTATCACTGCAAAGGAGAGGGGTCAAGACGGTTATGGACTTAACTGAGAAGGGGAAAAGGGAAAAAGGCGAAAAGGGAAAGAGGAGAGATAGGGGGATGGGGAGATAGGGTGATGGCCTGATGAGAAAAAATTGAATTCCGCAATCCCCAATTCGCAATCCGTAATTTTACACAAGAAGGGGATAAGGATTCTCCAAGGCCCTCTTAACTACTTGAAGAAACCGAACGGCCTGTGCGCCCATGATGATCCGATGGTCGTATGAGAAGCAGAGGTACATCATCGATCGGATGACGATCTCTCCATCGCGCACCACGGGTGTTTCCATGATTTTCCCCATCCACAAAATTGCGCTTTGTGGCTGATGAATAATAGGCGTGGCCAATAGGGCTCCATAAACTCCAGCATTGGTCAGGGAGATTGTTCCACCCTGGATGTCTTGTAAAGAAAGTCTTCCCTCTCGTGCCTTTTCAGTTAGGCGTGTGACCTCTCGGCTGAGTTCCACGATTCCTTTATTGGCCACGTCTTTGACCACGGGGACAAGCAGGCTCTCGCCGGTATCGACGGCCACCCCCACATTAACCTGGCCATGAATGACTACTTCCTCACCCCGTAGGGAAGCATTAAGGATGGGGAACTCCTTCACTCCTTCCCAAATGGCCCGCATGATGAAAGGAACGAAGGTCAGGTTGATTCCATATTCTTGTTGAAACTTTTCCTTCAAGGAATTTCGCAGCTTAATTAGCTCGGTCATGTCCACTTCGGCAATAGTGGTAACTCGGGCTGCGGTCCTGGCGCTCAAGGCCATGTGCTCGGCCATGGCTCGTAATGGTCCACTTAGGGGCTTAACCTCTTCGTCTCCCATCACGGCCGCACCAGAAAATGGTGGAACAGTCTCTTTTTCAGGGCCTTTCCCCTTTCTCTTTTCGATGAATTCTAAAACCTCATCCTTCCCAATTTTCTCTCCTGGATATTGGGCGGCCACTTGGCGGATGTCCACTCCATGCTCGGTGGCGATCCGTAAGGCCAGGGGAGAGACCTTTAAATCCCCTCGCTCCTTGAGGGTGAAAAGATGACCCGAGCTATGGGCGGGAGGAGGGATGGGAGCTTCCGCTGTCGTGGGAATGGCTTCCACAATCTCACCCGGAGATCCAATGAAAGCGATAGTTTGACCGACTTTCACTTTTGTTCCAGCGGGACAAATAATCTTTAGCAGTATCCCGGAGACCCCGGCCGGGATTTCTACCGTGACTTTTTCCGTCATAATGGCAACCAGAAGATCACCTTTTTCTACCCTATCTCCTTCTTTTTTCAGCCACTGTTCGATCGTTCCTTCGGCAATGCTCAGCCCCAAGCTAGGCATTTGAACTTCAAAGGCCATTCTCTTCTCCTTCACCCCCTCCCAACCCTCCCCC
>JACRCA010000180.1 GCA_016234425.1 Deltaproteobacteria bacterium
AATTTTTCCAGGATGTTGAAATAGTGATCTACGATGATGTCCAATAGAGTATAGGCCAGATAATCGGCTCCCATCTTTCTGACGCGACTCTTCTCATTTTTGATCCCCTCCCGGATGGGGGAAAAGATTTCCCCTTCTTTCTCCTGAAAAGACAGGAGGAAATTCGCGCCCAAGACCAGACTGATTTGTTCCGCCGCAATTTCCCCCATCTGCTCGTCGTACGATAGGATCTTCAAAACGATGTAGATGACTTCTCCATAATCCTCTTTTTTCGGTCGCTGATCGGTGTTCAGGATGTCTTCCATGACGAGGGGATGCAGTCCGAAACAATTGCCGATTTTTTCAAATACTTCCACCTGGTGGATCCCAGCCACATTGACCCAGGTCACAGCTGGCGCCTTCTTGAATTGGAAGCATTCGCCCACCGTATGAATTTTTTCTTCCTTAAAACTGCGCTCGTCATATTCGACGAGGGTAATCTCGGTTTTCTCCCCTTTTTTCTCTCCGATGTGCACCAGCGTTCCTGGAGGAAGACCTGTCTTTTTCGATCTTTTTTTGATCAGTTTAGCCATGGTGCCTCTCCTCTAAAATCGGGGCAAATTTTTCGGGATAAATCCTTTTCATCTGCTCACAAATTTGATTCTTTGCCCCCCAGGTCATCTACCTCACCCCTCCGAATTCTGCAAACCCTGTTTTCCATCGTTCACTTTCCAAATGGTCTCTCTTTCATAATCCGCCTTCGGCAATCTGCCATCCGCAATTCCTAATCCGCGGAATAGATCACGTCGATCGCTAGGGCATCTTTTTTGCCCACGGCCCGGAAGGCATGGGGGATGCTGGAGTCAAAATAAAGGCTGTCGCCGGGTTCCAACAAGAAAGTTTCATCCTCGTAGTTAAATTCGAGCTGCCCTTCTAACACAAGGATGAATTCTTCCCCTTTGTGGTTGAAGAAAAGGAGGTCTTCTTTCTTCTTGACCGCAAATTGAACCTGAAAAGGCTCCATGTGCTTATCCGCCTTGGGGTAAGCCAGGGATTCGTAATAATATCCCACCCTGGAAGGATCC
The DNA here is from genome assembly GCA_016234425.1 of Deltaproteobacteria bacterium. Lineage (GTDB taxonomy): Bacteria > Desulfobacterota > SM23-61 > SM23-61 > SM23-61 > JACRCA01. The sequence goes on from JACRCA010000180.1 coordinate 1,065, forward strand.
TCGTGGATGCGCCGAAAAACTTGTTTGCGTTCATTCTTGCGCACAATGACCGCCCTCTTTCCCGATGCTTCTTCTTGGAAAAAATAGCCGATGTTGACGTTCAAGGCCTTGGAGATCTTCAGAAGGGTGGCCACCGGAGGGGCGACCACCTCACTTTCAATCTGAGAGAGAAGGGGTTCGGAAAGGTTGGTTCTTTCGGCCATCACCTGCAAGGACATTCCCTTTCGCTGCCTGAGTTCTCTGATTTTCTGCCCTAAGTTAAGCTCTCTCAACTCTTCCTTTACATCTTTCTTCATTGGTTCCTCCATGCCGAAGCGACCCGTGCCTGACGGACGTAAAATGACATGTTAAAATCTAACTTGCGGCCCGAAAATTTTCAAGGGGAATTTGGTGATGAAAACTCCCGGGGCGGGACCAGACCTGGGAATGATCGGAAACACAATCAAAACTTTTTAAAAACTGAGGGCTGGACAAGCCTTGGGCGCTTGCCTCCCTTCACTTTTTGAGGTCACGAATGATCACTTATTAACCGGGCGGGAGGGTGATGAAGGAGGGAGCATCGGCGGGAAAAGGATATCTGCAGAGTCCCCACTTCCCTTCCGCCAAGGAAAGGCGCGAGCGGAGGAATCCAGGGCATCCTCGGCTGAAGCCCCGCCCCTGCCGATGAAAGAACTAACGCCTAATGATCCAGAGAGAATCACCCTCCCGCCCGGATACAGCGCTGGATGATCCTGCCAGGCCCGGGGGTTCAGGGCGCTTCGCTTGGCATCATGAGGCGCTGGTCGTTTCATGGATGGGGGCGGAAAAGGCCCCCGGCCTCATTCTGCGGAGACCTAGCTGGAACCTTTGAGAAAGGCTTTTTCCCGGCCGATGCTGCCCGCGCTCATCGCCCCGAACCCCGGCCCACGAATAGGGATTCTGTAAAAGGGAAGGTGGGCAAGGCTTGGGCATCCTTGACGACGAGGGATTTTTAAGATATAAAATAATTAATGATGTTTTTATCCGGCAACACTCAGAAAGGAAATTCTGGTGACTAAGCTTTCCAAAAATAGAAAACCGTGTACCCTGGGAGAATTGAAAAAGTCAAACTATGCCGTCTACACGGTCAAAGAAGAGATGCGCAAAAATCTGATCACTAAAATCCGCCAGGGGGAGGAAATTTTCCCGGGGATTGTGGGATATGAGGAAACGGTCATTCCCCAATTCGAAAACGCCATCCTTTCAGGCCAAGATATCATTTTTTTGGGCGAGCGGGGCCAAGCTAAAACCCGGATGATGCGCAACCTGATCAACCTGCTGGACGAAGAAATCCCGGCCATGGCTGGCTGCGAGATCAATGACAATCCCTTCCACCCGATCTGCAAGAGTTGTCAGGGAAAAATCCAGGCTCTGGGAGACCGGGCAGAGATCGTATGGTTGGTCCGGGATAAACGATACGGAGAGAAACTGGCTACCCCGGATGTGACCATCGCCGACCTCATCGGAGAGGTCGACCCAATCAGAGTTGCCGAAGGCCGCTATCTCTCCGATGAATTGACCATCCATTACGGACTCATACCCCGGACCAATCGCGGCATATTCGCCATCAATGAGCTTCCCGACCTGGGAGAGAAAATTCAGGTGGGACTCTTCAATATCATGGAAGAGCGGGATGTGCAGATCCGGGGTTATAAAATTCGCCTTCCCTTGGATGTTTACATCGTGGCCAGTGCCAACCCCGAAGACTACACCAACCGTGGCCGGATCATTACTCCTCTCAAGGACCGCTACGGCTCAGAGATTCGCACCCATTATCCCAAGTCCTTGGAAGCAGAAATCAAGATCATGGAAAGCGAAAGGACTCGTTTTGATGATGACGGCGCTTTCCACACCGTTATCCCTCCCTATTTCAAGGAGCTCATTGCCGAGATTACGGCCCTGGCTCGCAAGTCACCGGAAATCAACCAACGCTCTGGGGTCTCGGTGCGCGTTTCCATTTCCAATTACGAAAACGTCATCAGCAATGCTCTCCGCCGGGCCATTCGTCTGGGCGAGCGTGAAGTCGTCCCCCGAGTTAGCGACCTTCCTTACCTGGTGGCCTCCACGGGGGGAAAAATCGAGGTTGAGACTATGGATGAAGACCGCGGCCAGAGCCTCATCGAAAAATTGATTGCCAAGGCCGCTCTTAACACTTTCAATCGCTATTTTCAGGTCCAGCAGTTCGATGATCTTCTGGCCAAGTTCAGAGGCGGCTGGTCCATCGAAGTTTCCGAAGGAATAAAGTCCTCTGTCTACGAAGAAAAAACCCGTGAAATTCCTCACTATTCCGGGGAAATGAGAGGATTGCTGGAAGCGTTGAAAAAACTCCAGTGCGACAGCAGCCCGGCTAGATTGGCTTCCGGAATGGAATTCATTCTGGAAGGCCTGTACCTTCATCGGCGGCTGAATAAAGAGCAGGTACACGGCAAAGCGCAATACCGGGCGTAGAAGGGAAGAGATAGGCCATTCGATTTAGTCAATAGGCATGAGGCTATAGGCTATAGGTGGAAGATAAAAGAAAGAATGGATAACATGGAACCTTTGGAAGAATCTCTGGGGAAAAAAGCACCATCCTCCAAATCCCTGAATGAGCTGATGAATCTGCTCATGAAGCTCAATGCTAAGCTCAGGGAAAAGATTTCGCCCGCGAACAGAAAAAAGGAAAACGGCCCGGAGAAAATGGATGTTGTGATCATCATCCTGAGCAGCCAGGCAGAGAAAGCCCGATCTGCTAAAACGTCCCGGCCAGGCAAGACCGATCCTATGAAGGGCGATTGGATTCAGGATCTCTGTGAGGAGATCGAGCGGGGAACCCAAACCCGGAAGGAATCTTAGGAAAGAAAACAATCCCGGGCAAACGTCCCTCTTGGGTGCCCGGGTCTTCAGACCAGTACAAATCACTGGGATCGAAGAATCCAAAATTTTCCTTGACAAAGAGTTCTCTTTTTGTTTATGATCCCCTCGTTTTGAAATTCTTTCTTCTTTGTCGATAAAAATGGCCTAAAAAATCCATACCTTAAAGAAGGAGAGAGATGAAAAAAATGTTGTTCGTCATCTTAATTGCTTCTTTTGTCTTCGTCCTTCATTCTCCAGTCTGGGCGAAAGAAAAGCTACGGATTGGCGTGCTTTACTCTTTAATATGAACTTCTTCCGGTGACGGCGGATGCTCAGTCAAACCCAGATGTGGCCATTCGGGAAACGGAGCGGCTAATCTCCATGGAGAAAGTCCCCATCATCACGGGAGTCTATTCCAGTGCGATTGGCGTTCCCCTGGCGCCAATCTGCGA
>JACRCA010000185.1 GCA_016234425.1 Deltaproteobacteria bacterium
TCGATGAAAATTCGATGTTAAACCTTCAGGCAGCGGCAGCGCTTTACCTAAAGGAGGTGGAAAAAGAAAAGAGGCCATATCTGCTTGCTTCTCAATTAATCCCTACTGACATGGGTGCTTTCCTGGCGCAAGGTGAGCAGGCCATGAATTTGGCCCGCCTGACTTTTGACTTCATTCGCCAACGGCAGCAAGAGGGGGAGAAAAGCCTTAAAGGTTTGAGAGGAGAGGCCCTGATCTTTTCTCTTGCGGAGATCGTCCGAAAAGCTCCCGTAGCTCGGCCGGGAAAGATCATCGCCATGGGATTGAACTTCCATGATCATGCGCAGGAGAACAAGGTCCCTCCCCCAGAATTCCCCGTGGCTTTTTTGAAAGCCACGTCAGCCCTTATCGGTCCTGATGAGCCTGTCCCCTATCCCCACTATACAAAGGAACTGGACTATGAAATTGAGCTGGCCATTGTGATCGGGAAGAAGGGAAAGGATATCCCAAAGGAAAAAGCCTTTGAGCATATTGCCGGTTATACCATATTCAATGATCTTAGTGCCAGGGATCTCCAGGCAAGGGAGATGAAGATGAGGCTCCTTCTTCTGGGGAAAAGCCTGGATGCCCTTGCTCCCATGGGCCCTTACCTGGTGACCAGAGATGAAATCGCCGACCCTCACGCGCTGAGCATGGAGCTGAGAGTGAATGACGAACCGCAGCCCAGGCAGAGATCCTCCACGGGCCAGATGATCTTCAAAATTCAGGACCTGGTCGCCTATTGGTCCCAGATGACCCTGGAGCCGGGGGATATCATCACTTCGGGTACCCCGGGGGGCGTTGCTTTGTTTCGGCAACCCAATCCAGGGGCATGGTTTCTCAAGCCAGGAGATGTCGTCGAGGCGAGGATTGAAGGCCTGGGAGTATTGAGAAACCGGATTATCGCAGGATGAGGTGGTTTTTTTGCGCCTTGCCCAAAGAAGCGGGATAGGTTAGATTGAGAAAATCCCGGCCAAGAAAAGATGGGCCCAAAAAGGGGGAGAAGATGAATAGGACAGCGCAGCAGCGAATTGAAAAAATGGCGCAAGCTCACAACCTCAAGGACTTCAAATGGATTCGGCCTCAGTCCATCATCACCGGGGAATGGGTAAGGATGAAATGTACCTATGGATGTCCGCGGTATGGGGAAAAAGGATGCTGCCCTCCGGAGGTTCCTTCCGTCGCCGAATGCGCGGATTTTTTCCGAGAGTACCAGTCTGGTATTTTCTTTCACTTGGCCAAGAGATTTAAAGACCCGGAGATGAGATTCCGCTGGTATCGGGAGGTGAATAAGAGGGTGCTCGACCTGGAGAAGGAAGTCTTTTTATCCGGTTACCATAAAGCCTTTCTGTTCTTACCGGCTCCCTGCATGTTATGCGACCCATGCCAGGCCAGCAAGAGAGAATGCCGCCATCCATACCTTTCGCGTCCGACGCTCGAGGCTTTCGGCGTGGATGTTTATGCGACAGCCCGGAAGATGGGATATCCGATTCAAGTTCTGAAAGATTATAGAGAAGAGATGAACCGCTTCGGGCTTCTCCTGGTAGAATGACTGCGTACTGCGAATCGCGGATTTGGGGATGGCGAATTATTGAGCGGGGAAAAAGTTAGACAGACTACGCTCGTTTTGGGGGACGCGAGGATAATGCCTAGGATTTTGGGGCGAGATATTGAGATCAATTATCGGAAGGAAGGGAGAAAGAAATGAGGAGGAGGCTTTTATTGATCCTTACGGTTTTTTTGACAGGAATGATGTTTCTGGAGGTCCAGGGCTTTGCCCAGGAAGATAGAATGGTCCAGGTGGCTATTGAAACCATAAGGACCCAGGGACGGGTACCCAGAGAGATCGAAATAAAATTTATGGAAAAGTGGGAAAGCGCCATTCCGGACTTTTTCGCGGTAAAATTGCTGCTTTCTGCTCCGGACAGAGAAATTCCTGTAGTGGTGTATGTGGATAAAACGCTGGAGAAGGTGATCATCGGTAACCTATTCATCAAAGGGGAAAATATAACCCGGAAAGAGGCGGGAGAACCTAAACCTCGAAAGATTGATGTGGAACAACTGGAAATCGAAAAATCTCCCTCTCAAGGGCCTGCCGGGGCAAAAGTGACCATTGTAGAATTTTCCAATTTCGAGTGTCCCTACTGCCGGGGGTCATGGATGAAGATCAAGGAGTTGCTGGGGAAACATCCCCAAGACCTCAGATATGTGTTCAAGCATTTCCCCCTCCAACCTCAGGGAAGGCCTTTTGATCTTGCGGCCCTGATTTCAGCCGTGCAAGAGGTGAACAACGAGGCCTTCTGGCTGGTTCATGACTTCATGTTTTCTGAGGAAGGCCAAACCTTTGTAAAAAAGGAAAAAGAAGTGGTGAAACAAAAGATCGAGCAGATCCTCCAGGAGAAGGGCTACGATGTAAAGATTTTTCAGGATTCCTGGGAGACAGGGAAGGGGAAAAAGAGGGTAGAAGAGGATATTGCCGTGGGGAGGAAAATCCGAGTGCGGGGGACCCCGACAACGATATTGAATGGTAACTTCATTATTGCCCCCCTGACGGATAAAGTACTGGAAGGATATCTGGGGAAGTAACGCTAAAATACGGTATTTCTTCTCAAGAAATACATATTTCCCTGTATTCATATCTCGCCCGCTTTCATTCATCTTAAGGAAAAGCCCCAAATCAGGATGCTTCCGCCAAGGTAAATTATCTTCCTTGTTGGCCTTGTTTTTTCCTGATGCCCCCAGAGAGAGGTGTCCAAGGATGGAGAAAGAAAAATTCAGGATTGAAGCAGATTCTATGGGAGAGATGAGGGTTCCCGAGAAGGCGTACTGGGGAGCTGAGACTCAGAGAGCAGTAGAGAATTTTCCTATCAGCGACCTGCGCTTCCCGCGCAGATTCCTTCGCGCTCTGGGGATGGTCAAGAAAGCCTCTGCCCTGGCGAACATGGAGCTTGGCCTTTTGCAGAAAGAATTGGGGGAAGCAATTTCCCAGGCTGCCCAGGAGGTCATGGAAGGAAAGTTCGATAACCAGTTCGTGGTCGATATCTTTCAAACCGGGTCCGGAACCTCTACCAACATGAACGCCAACGAGGTCATCGCCCACCGGGCCAATGAAATTTTAGGCGCCAGAATCGGGGATAAGAAGCCAGTCCACCCCAACGATCATGTGAATCTGGGACAATCCAGCAACGACGTGATCCCCACCTGCATACACATCGCTGCTTTGGAGGGGATGCAGAGGGATTTGCTGCCAGCGCTGAAAACCTTGCAAAGTGGCCTGGAAGAGAAAGTCAAAGAGTTTAACCATATTATTAAAATCGGGCGAACCCACCTGCAAGACGCCACTCCCATCCGCCTCGGGCAGGAGTTTAGCGGCTATGCCAGCATGGTTAAACATGGAGTAGAAAGAGTGGAAAATGTCGGGAAAAACCTGACGGAGCTAGCCATCGGTGGAACAGCTGTGGGAACTGGGATAAACACGCATCCCCAATTTGCCGGGCTGGTGGTGGAGAGGATCAATGAAATAGCCGGGATTAATTTCCGGGAGGCGGAAAACCATTTCGAGGCCCAGGGGGCAAAAGATGCCGTTGTAGAGGCAAGTTCGGCTCTTAAATCTCTGGCCATAAGCTTGATGAAGATGGCCAACGACATCCGCTGGCTTGGCTCCGGGCCGCGTTGTGGAATCGGCGAGATTATTCTTCCTGAAGTCCAGCCCGGCTCTTCCATCATGCCGGGCAAGCTGAATCCAGTGATTCCCGAGGCCCTCTGCCAGGTTGCGGCTCAGGTAATCGGAAACGACGCCACCATTGCTGTCGGGGGAATTTCGGGTAATTTCGAGTTAAATGTGATGATGCCGGTAATGGCCTACA
>JACRCA010000182.1 GCA_016234425.1 Deltaproteobacteria bacterium
CCCCTGATCTTCGAGAGCGAGGAGTACCAGAAGCAGAGACGAGAAATCGTGGAAAAACACCGGGATCGGGAAAAAGGAATCGTCAAAGAGTTCGAGAGCCGGGCCAAAAAAGAGGGCTTCGCCGTGGTCCAGGTACAGATTGGACCCTTTACCCGTCCGGACGTTGTACCGGTTGTGGCCGGCAATGCAATGCCCCTCGATCAACTGGAAAATTTGGTGGACCAGGGGCAGTTCCCCAAAGAAAGCTTTGAACAACTCAAAGCCAAATATAGTCAATTGGGCACGGAGCTGGAGCAGATCCTCAAAGAAACCCGCAAAGTAGAAAAATCCATCCAAGATGAGCTGGCCGCGTTGGACAAATCCGCTATCTCCCATTTAGTAGAAGATGCCATCGGGGACATCCGGGAAAAATACAATCAGCCGAAGATCCACACTTACCTCGAGGAGGTGCGGGCCAACATCCTGGAAAACCCCAGCCGCTTCCAGCCCAAGGCCGAAACACCACAACTCCCCATCCCCGGGTTAACCTTGCCCACTCCCGTGGATTTGTTCACCGAGTTTCAGGTGAATGTCCTGGTGGACAACTCTGAAACCAAGGGGGCGCCGGTGATTATCGAGACCTCTCCCACCTACCGCAACCTTTTCGGAACAATAGAACGGAACGTAGACCGCCTGGGTGGATTTTGGAAGACGGATTTCACTAAGATTAAAAGCGGGTCATTCCTGCGGGCTAATGGTGGGTACCTGGTCTTGAATGCCCTGGATGTTTTCATAGAGCCAGGGGTGTGGATCGCCTTGAAGCGTACCCTGCGAAACCGCTTGATGGAGATGCAGTCCTTCGATCCTTTCTACCTTTTTGCCAGTTCTGCCCTCAAGCCCGAGCCGATCGAGGTGCGCGTAAAGGTGGTGATGATCGGGGATGCTTACCTCTATGAGACTCTCTACGCCGTCGATGAAGATTTTAAGAAGATCTTCAAGATAAAAGCCGACTTCGATTCGGTGATGGATCGTAAAGAGGAGACCCAGTTGCAGTACGCTTCTTTCATCCGCAAGATCTGCCAGGATGAGAACCTTCTTTCTTTCGAGCGCAGTGGAGTAGCGGCAGTGATCGAATATGGCGTGCGCCTGGCCGGCCGCCAGAAAAAGCTCTCCACAGAATTTCACCGGATTACCGACATTTTACGGGAGGCCAGCTATTGGGCGAAGAAGGATAAAAGCGATAGGGTCACGGAAAAGCACGTGGAGCAGGCCATCGCCGAAAAGATTTACCGGAAGAAGATGATCGAGGATAAGATCCAAGAGATGATCGAGGATGGCATCATCATGATCGACTCTGACGGGGCCAAGGTGGGCCAGGTGAATGGCCTCTCGGTTTACGATATGGGCGAGTATTCCTTTGGCAAGCCCTCGCGGATCACGGCCAAGGCCTCTATGGGCAAGGCGGGAATCATCAATATTGAGCGGGAAGCTGACCTTTCGGGGAGGACACACAATAAAGGGGTGCTCATCCTCGGAGGATACTTGCGGGGAAAATATGCCCAGGACAAGCCTTTGACCCTGACGGCCAGCCTTTGCTTTGAGCAATCTTACAGCGGAGTCGATGGGGACAGCGCCTCCTCCACAGAAGTCTATGCCCTTCTATCCAGCCTCGCCGAGCTATCGCTGAGGCAGGACATCGCGGTTACTGGCTCGGTCAATCAAAACGGGGAGATTCAGCCCATCGGAGGGGTGAACCAGAAGATCGAAGGATTCTTCGACGTCTGCCGCAGCCGGGCACTGACCGGGAAGCAGGGAGTGATAATCCCTCATCAGAACATTGGAGACCTGATGCTCCGCAAGGATGTGGTGGAAGCCGTGGCCGCGGGAAAATTCCGCATTTACCCGGTCCAAACCATCGACCAGGGTATTGAGATTTTGACAGGCGTTCCTGCGGGAGAGAGGAGAAAAGATGGAACCTATCCCGAAGGGACAGTCAATTTTCTCGTGGATAAAAAGCTGCAAGAACTGGCCAGGCGGATGAAGGAATTTGAAGCCGAGGAAGAGAAGAAATAAGATTCGTGTCAGTGTCAGTTTAAAAAAATGGGGGAAGAATGAGCGATCCAACGGATGATTTGAAGGAAAAAACGCAGAAGACGGCCGAGCTATATTTTCAAGGGGTGCGCGACGAGCGCCCCTATGACCTCTGGCGATCTTTCAATAAAGAGTTGGCCAAAGAAATATCTATGTATTACACCGGGAAGTTGTATGCCCGGGAGAAGATTCCCCACCGCATCAGGCAGCTAATCACCGTCGCCGCCCTGACAGTCCTGGAACGGACCGAGGAGTTGAAGCTCCACCTGCACGGCGCCCTGAATGTAGGTTGCAGTCCCCAGGAGATCACTGAGGTCATCTTCCAGATGGCCACCTACGGCGGTGTGCCTGTGGTGAATTCCGCTCTGAAAGCATTCCGTACCGTACTCCAAGAGAAAGGCCTCTGGCCCCTGAAGTAGGTCTATTGGCCTTTTTGATTTCGCAAGCTTCACCCGCCTTGCAGAAGAAACCGAGAGCTGACATCCTTCAGCATCCCCATTCCTGAGATGGATAATCCCCTGGGATAAAGTGGTAGAAGCCTAGATAGGCTTGACTCAATTCTCCAAG
>JACRCA010000183.1 GCA_016234425.1 Deltaproteobacteria bacterium
AGGGCGGTGGGGCGGATAAGTTTTCATGGGATTCATCTGGCTCCCACGATGTCTAAATCCATATCGATGTAAAAAACCTGGGGGTACGTGCCCATTTCGGGCTTGATGACCTGTACGGGGGAAGTGGCCAGCAACCTGGAAATCTCCGAGTTGGGATCGGCGATATCTCCAAAAATCAGAGCATTGGTAGGGCAAGCCTCAACGCAGGCGGGCAAAATTCCATTGTCCACCCGTCTCTGACAAAAATCGCATTTCTCCACAATGTTATACCGGGGGCTGATGAAGCGAACATTGCAAGGGCAGGCGGCCATGCAGTAGCGGCAGCCGATGCACCAGTGAGGATTGATCATGACGATCCCATCATCCGGGCGCTGATAGGTGGCGTAAACCAGGCAACCCGTGCAACAGATCGGCCGCTCGCACTGATTGCAGACGATGGGCAAAAAGGCTTTGCGTACATACGGATAGCGCCCTTTTTCGATCTGCTTTACCCAGGTACGGTGGCAACCCAAGGGGACCTCATATTCCGCCTTGCAGGCCAGCGAACAAGTGTGACAGCCAATGCAACGCCTGAGGTCGACGAGCATTCCGTAACGCTTTTTACGCATCTATTTCTCCTCCTTTTTTATAGCATGGGGGTCTGGCGAAGACAACCTCATTTTTAACTGGAGAGATCCTCAGGTCGTCTAAGGCGGGAGAAAAAGAAGGTACCCAAGGCACCAGCCCCCGCAGCCAGGAAGAAAGACCAGATGAAGGTTCCCGTGAGGTCGGCGATGTAGCCTCCCAGAGTAGGGGCCAGGATGAGACCGATCCCGTAAAATATTGTCCAGAAACCTAACACCGAACCTGTGGCCTCGCGGGGAAAGAAATCTGCTGCGGTAGCCGCATACATCGGCCAGGCCGCAGCGTAGAAAACCCCGAAAATGCCAACCGCCACGAATAACGCCACCCAATTCTTCCCCGCCCATATGATCAGGAGGGTGCTCAAAGCCAACGAAGCGTTTATCAGGATGAGACACTTCTTCCTTCCCCAAAAATCAGAAAGGAGCGGGATGAAAAGAGCACCGGCGATGCCACTGAAAGCAATAGCGCTGGCCAATCTTGCTGACTGGACATAAGGCAACCCCAACTCCATGTGGCCGTAGGTTACGATGAAGGTGTTAATAACGTAGGCGGTGAAAGCGATGAAGAAATAGGAGATGGCCACCACCCAGAAGTTGCGCAGCTTCAACAACTGCGCATAGCTTACCCTGGCTTTCGCTTCTCCAGCGTAATTCTCCGGAGGAGGGCCAGGTGGATCGCCCCAAGGGCTGAGGTTCAGGTCCTGAGGTCTTGACCGGAGAAGGGTTCCATTCAGCGGCACCAGAGCAAAAGCCAAAAAAGAAAGAATCAACCAGCAGAATCGCCAGTCATACCGGACAACTAAAGGGGGAAGGACCAACCCCATAATTCCATATCCAATGGTATAGCTGATGGAAAGGATCCCCAGAGCCATCCCCCGACGCCTAACCCCAAACCAGCGCTGCACCAGGGTGACCACTGGGGTCCACATAGCGGAAGAGCCTACTCCCACGATGGCGAAGAAAAGGCAGGCCTGGAAGAAGGAAACCGGTTTAGCCATTAGGAATGTTCCTACCCCTAAGATGAAACTGAAGAGGGTGAGAAGCTTACAGGCATTTAATCGATCGATCAAGAAACCGAGAAGGGGTGAAAAAATGGTGTAGGAAAGATAGAAAGAGCTGGCAATGGCCCCGGCCTGGGCTTTGGTAATTTTCAGGGCCACGATCATTTCGGGCATGAGTATCCCGTAACTCAGGCGGATGCTGTAGTTAGTGAAATCGGTGATGAAAGAAGCAAAGAGAATAGCCCAGGCCCAGTGGATTCGCCTGCTCATGGATTCACTTTCTCTTTTCCCTCCATTCCTTGGATGACGCCCATAGAAATTGTGGAATGGGCGAAAGCCCCTCCAGCCCTCAGGGCGGCGGCGACGAAAATAGCTTCCGCGATCTCTTTATTCGACGCTCCTGCTTTTTTGGCCGCCTTGACATGGGCCTCGATACAATACGGGCATTGCGTCGTGTGAGCCACGCCAAGAGCAACGAGCTCTTTGACCTTCCTGGGAAGAGCGCTTTCTTTCTCAAAAATTTCGCTGTTGAAGTTGATGAAAGCCTGGAACATATCTTTTTGGGCTTCCATCAGATTCGTGTAGTACTTACGCGCGTCGAGGGCATAAAAGTATTCCGTCATGGAATTCTCCTTTCGGCAGCCATAAAATGGAAGGTGCTCCCATTCTGAGGAAATAAAGGGCGACCTTCAATTGCCCGAAAAATATAGCTCAAAAAAATCGACTTAACAAGCTTGCTCTCTGCCTTAAAATATAGAAGGTAAACAAAAGGGGTTTGGGCTTGCCTCCCTTCACTTTTTGAGGTCACGAATGATCACTGATTAACCGGGCGGGAGGGTGATGAAGGAGGGAGCATCGGCGGGAGCGGAGGAATCCAGGGCATCCTCGGGTGAAGTCCCGCCCCTGCCGATGGAAGAACTAACGCCTCATGTTCCCGAGAGAATCACCCTCCCGCCCGGATCCAGCGCTGGATGATCCTGCCAGGCCCGGGCCACAAATAGGCATTCTGTAAAAGTGAAGGTGGGCAAGGGGCTTTGGAGGCTTGACATTGGACCAATGAGGGGATAGTGATAGAATTGAAGATAGCCGTAAAATCCTGATGGGGACAGAGGAGGAAGCCTGGGTATGAGGGAAAAACTTCTTTCTTTAGAAGAAGCTGTGGGGTGGGTTGAAAATGGATCTCTTCTTGGCCTTACCGCCCAATTCCTGGAAAACTCCCCTATGGCTTTTCTGCGGGAGCTCGTGCGCCAGGGGGTAAAAGACTTGCGGGTGGCCACCCTCCCTGGTGGGGGAATCAACGTAGACCTGCTCATCGGCGCAGGCGCCGTCTCGGAGTATGAGACCTGCTACTGTTCACTGGAGGGCTATGGTCCGGCTCCCAATTTTCAACGAGCCCTGCTATCTGGCGCCATAAAAATGAAGGATAGTACCTGAGGGGTTATGTACTCCATGGTCCAGGCTGGATCCATGGGTCTTCCGTTCATTGCCGTGCGGGGTCTTCTCGGCAGTGATCTCTTGAAACAACGGCAAGATTTGATGGTGGTCAACAATCCTTTCAACCCGGGCGAACAGGTGGTGGTCGCCCAACCCATTCGTCCTGATCTGGCTATCTTTCACGCTTTGAAAGCGGACCGCCTAGGAAACTCCGTAACCTCGGGCTTTCGAGATGACCTGATGATGGCCCGCGCAGCCCGGCGAGTAATCATCACCGCCGAGGAGGTCGTAGACCATGAGCTGACTCTCCAGGATGCGGGGGGTAACACTTTCCTTCCGGCCATTGATGTGGATGGAGTGGTCCACATTCCTTTCGGAGCTCACCCCTGCAGCTGCGGAGTTTTATACCTGGTGGACGAGGCTCATGTGAGGGAATACTTGCATGCTGCCCGAGAGGAGAAGACCTTCAAGGAGTACCTAAAGCAATATGTATACTGCGTAAGCAGCCCGCAAGAATACCGCAAGCGGGTGGGTAGGGCTTAAAACGGAGATAGGGGATGACCGAAATACTTTCGAATTATACCCCGGAAGAATTAATGGCCGTGGTTATTTCCCGGGAGATCCGGGACTTCGAGACCATCGGCGTTGGGGCAGCATCTCCCATTCCAGCGGCTGGCTGCATTTTGGCTGAACAGATGCAGGCTCCCCATGCTACGATTATCATCTTGGGGAGTAAGGAATACTATCCTTTTCCTTCGGGGACCAGCGCGCTCCACTTTCTTGCCCAGCGGGGGGAAATGGACTTGTTCTTCCTCAGTGGCATCCAGATCGATCGGCAGGGCAATATCAATCTGCACGTCATCGGCGATTACCAGGCCCCCCAAGTGAGGCTGCCCGGGGCCTATGGGTCAGCCATGTTGTATTATATGGCCCACCGGGTTATTCTCTTCCGCACCGAGCACACCCGGCGCACCTTTGTGGAGAAAGTGGACTTCGTTACTGCGGCCGGTGTAACCCCGAAGAGCGTCTACCGAGAAGGAGGCCCCACCTTGGTGGTAACACCCAAAGCACTCATGGCCTGGGATCAGCAGGGGAAGGAATGGGTGCTGCAAGCAGTTACCCCCGGCTCTTCGGTGGAGGAGGTGAAGGAGAACACAGGTTTTAATCTGAAAATTTCGAAGTCGGTTCGAATGACCCCTCGGCCAACGGAGCGAGAACTCCTCCTCTTGCGGACGGTGGTGCGGGAAAAGCTGGAGCGCATCTACCCCGATTTCGCCGAGAAGAAGATCCTTCCCCGATAAGCAGGGAGCAAAGACCACAGAGCCAGAAAATTACTATCTCTTGGTGCACCTTCTAATATCCGCCGACATATCATGAGCTTAATGCGAATGGCCGCGGTTTGCCAAGTTATTATATGTATATGATCTTATGAATCTAAAGACCCGCGGATATTGGCAAGCTATCTTTAATATTGACTTCTTTCCCCTACTGTTGACAAATTATGACAAAAGGGTTTAGCTTTCAATCGGTAATCAATGCATAAGGTTTGGATATAGTTTTTATATTGCAACCCTGGCCGAAGGGCGGATAATAGCAAGCAACCCGCACATTTAAAGGGCCGAAGCCACCTACAATGTATTTTGTTTCCTTACATTTCATTGTCTGGAAATTGACACCAAAGGGGGAGGTAATTTTTTCGACATTATTTTTCAAATATGCTATCCCGTATCTCATCAATTAAAAGCCCTTGACATAACAAAAATTTTGGAAAAAAATTAAAGGAAACGCAGGCCCATAAGAGCTCTGGAATTTATCATGAAGAATATGCCTGAAAGAATCCAATCCTTTCTGCTAATATTAACTTCCTTCCTCCTGGTGGTTTATCCACCCTTTTTTCAGTATAAGAATTTTATAGAAATTGATTTTTTATCCCCGAATCAGTCCCTTGAGAATCTCGACCAGGAAGATTTGCTAGCCGATGAGCAGAAGAAAATTAAAATATTCGCCCAAAGTTTCTCTCCCATAATTTCTTTTTCCAGTTTTTGCCGCATTGCGCAGCTCCCCAGTCTTTCTTCCCCGATTTTTTCTCTCCATCAGCGAATCTCCGTTCTCCGTTGCTAAGCCGTTCCATTTCCCGTCTACCTTATAAATTATTTTTCCTTTTTTAATAATTACCAATGGTTTGAACAAGGAGGGTCTTCCAATGTTTGGCATTGGTTCACAGGAACTTATGGTCATCTTCCTGATTGCTTTTCTTATCTTTGGGGCCAAGCGCCTCCCGGAGTTGGGGCGGAGCTTGGGCCAGGCGATTCGTGGTTTTAAAAAAGGCATGGAAGGGGGGGCGGATAAATTGGAGCCTCATGAGGGGCAGAATCATGAGGGTATGGCTAAAAAATGATCTGCAAAGATCCTTAAAATTTTGCGGAACAGACGCCCATGGACAGGCCTGAGGAACCATGAATATTGCTTTGCGGTTATTGCTCCCCATAAAAAAATGGGTTCCATCCATGGGAATAGCCCCGGCAGGATACGAGGAACAATAATTTTAAAAAAACTCTCTCTCAGAGGATGAAAGGAGGGAGGGGAGCGAAATGAAGGTTGTCGCCTTTAACCGAAGTCCTAGAGGGGGCGGCCATACAGCCCAAAAGCGAGTTCTCATCAGAAAGAAGCTTCTCAAATGGATGGCTACGGCAACTAAATTATTTAAAGGAAGGAGCGAGAAGTTACCATTAATTTGTATTTTGGGCCCCGATGATCTCAAATTAGTCACCCCTATAGAGGCCGACTATGAGGAGAAGAAACTTGACTGTCGATGTTATTCTTCTGATTCTGACCTCGAACAAGTTCTCATAGAGGATAAGCCCCATGTCATTATAACGATCGGCAATCTTTCTTCTTTCCCTAACCTTCTAAAAGCTCCTTTTGAGATCCGAAAGAGATGGCTTCATTACGATACCCTCCCAGACCCGACTCAGCTCGGTATAGATGCCTATGAGTGCTATTTAACAAACGTGTTCAATGCCCGGGGAGTAGATGACAATCCCCTCGTTACCGTTTTTACCCCTGCCTATAATACCGGGGGAAAAATTAATCGTCCCTTTCTATCTCTCAAGGAGCAGACGTACACCAATTGGGAGTGGATCATCGTGGATGACTCAGATGATGATGGAAGAACATTTAAAGTGCTAGGTAACCTGGCCAAGAAAGATCACAGGATTCAGGTCTTCAAGCCATGGGAGCACTCAGGAATTATAGGAAAGCTGAAGAGCTGGGCCTGTAGCCTCGGAAAGGGCCAAATACTCGTAGAACTGGACCATGATGATGAATTAACCGACTATGCCCTAGATTCCGTGGTAAAAGGTTTTAAGCAGTTCCCCGAGGCAGGGTTCTTGTATACGGACTGTGCTGAGGTCTATGAGGATGGCACAAATTTTACTTACAGGGATGGCTGGGCCTTTGGGTATGGTTCCTATACCGATGTTGAATATAAGGGCAAGCTATATAAATCAGGGAGTGCTGGCAATATAAATGCTAAGACGATTCGGCATATTATATCAACCCCCAACCATATACGGGCCTGGAGGAAGTCTTTCTATGAATCGATAGGGGGCCATAATAAGGAGCTTCATGTTGCAGACGACTATGAGATCATGGTCAGGACTTTTCTTAGGACCCGGATGGTACGGGTTCCCAAGCTATGCTACATACAGTATATCAGCAACACGACGCAGCAAGTAAGGAATAAGGATATACATCGACATGTAAGATCCATTAGGGTTCATTACGATAGGATGATTCATGACCGGTTGCTGGAACTGGGGCGTGAGGATTTCATCTGGGACGAAAAGAACGGTTGCTCTGATTTTAGTATTCCTAATCCAAAAGTAGAATCTCATGCCACATTGATAGCCAATATCTAAGGCATAAACAGAAAATATCCCTGCGAGAATGGCCTGAGGTACGCAGGATTCTCAAGTGAGAAGGGAGGTGGGATAATATGTGGCCCGGATTAGCCATTATGTTGGCTTTGGTGGTTGGTCTCATCGTCTGGATTTGGTATGCAACAAGGAAGAAATAGAGGAGGAGAAATGAGGGAGGATCGATAAGAGGCTTATGACCCAACCATTAAAAAGAATTCATGACCTGGGCGATGACAGACCACTCTACCCTACCTCCAATCATTCATATTTCTACTCGTAATCATTGGCGTGCAAAGTTATCTTAGGATGAACCTTTGTAGGTGAAAGCATTAATCCGAGCTAATAACATCTGCTAAAAATTACGGAGCTATATGAAGTTTCCCTATCTGCTATATATCAGCTTATGCATTTTCTTTAAAAATTTATCGATATCATTTTCAAATTTTCTATTTAATTCGCTCGATAAGGTGGAGGATTTACAGAAGCTCTTGTCTTCTGCGCTTTGCTTCTGGCCTTCATAGAAGGTTTGCTACTTGCCGTGCGGCGATGGCGACTGGGTCCCAAACGGGCGAAAAGGGAGGGGAGTAGCCCAGGTCCAGGTTGATGACCTCTTCCACGGTCATCCTACCCTGAAGAGCCGTGGCGATTACATCGATCCGTTTTCCCGCCCCCTCTTTGCCAACGATCTGGCCACCCAGGAGCCTTCCGCTACCTTTTTCGGCCAGGATTTTCACCGTGATCTGGCCCGTGCTGGGGTAGTAGCGCGCTCGGGTCTGGCTTTCAATTTTGGCGCTGACGTAAGAAAACCCAAGCTGCTGCAGCTCCTTTTCCTGAAGCCCGGTTCGTGCTACCTCCCAGTCGAAAACCTTGACCATGGCCGTTCCCACAACTCCAGGAAAGGTGGCTCGTCCCCCCGCAATGTTGATTCCGGCTACCCGTCCTTGCTTGTTGGCCACGGTTCCCAGGGCAAGGAAAAAAGGGCTTTGGCTGACGAGATGGAATGATTCAGCACAATTTCCCGCCGCCCAAATTCCGGCAATTTCAGTCTGCATGCGGTTGTCGACTTTGATTCCCCCCGTTTCCCCCACCGGGATTCCGGCCCCAGCAGCCAAAGCCGAATTGGGACGTACGCCCAGCCCAATGAGAACAAAATCCGCCGGAAGGGTCCTCTTGTCTGTGATCACTCCACTGATGGTTCCCTGGACAGCTTCAAAACCGACGAGCGATTCTTCCAGGTAAAGTTTAATCCCAGCGCCTACCAGGATGTCAGCAAGGGGGGCAGCCATGTCGGCATCCAGAGTATTCATCACCTGGGCCATCTTTTCGACCAGGGATACCTCCAGG
>JACRCA010000184.1 GCA_016234425.1 Deltaproteobacteria bacterium
AAGACGAATTACGGAAGAAAAGGCCGCCTTGAGAAAAAAACACGGCCGGTAATGGAGAAACTGGCAAAGAAAGCGAGGACACTCCACGAAAGGCTGAAGAAGAAGGCTACAAACAAGTGGCCAGGCTATTCCGGGCTGCAGCTGAGGCCGAGACGGTCCATGCTCATGCTCATCTGCGCGCCTTAGGAGCGATCAAGCCTACAAGAGAAAACATCCAGGAGGCCATCGCTGGCGAGACGCATGAGTTTAAGAAAATGTATCCGGAGATGCTGCAGAAGGCCAAGGTTGAAGGCCTGAAACAGGCAGAGGTCAGCTTTGACTACGCCAATCAAGTGGAAAAGATCCACGCTGCCCTTTACGAGAACGCTCTGGCTAATTTAGGAAAGAACAAAGAAGTGGATTATTACGTTTGCCCGGTCTGCGGCAACACGGTCGAAGAGAAAGCCCCTGCTACCTGCCCCATCTGCAAAACTGCCGGCTCCAAGTTCATTAAAATCTCCTGACTCCCTTTGCCAGCTTACCCCAAGAATCTTATCGCGGAGAAGAGAGCTTTCCAAAGTTCTCTTCTCCGCTGGTATACCCACCATAAGAGAGATCTACTTCTGCTCCTTTGTTAAAAAGATTCCCCATGACTTTGATTCAAAAAATGTCGCCTGGGTTAAACCTTCTAATTTCACCCGTTACCCCCTTTCCAGGGCCATGGCCAAAATCGTCGCCCTCCTGGAAAATGTTACTGCGAGTTAGAAATTTGCCCCTCAATCTCAATTGATTTGTTTATTATAGGCGCCTGACATTTGTCTTAATTGCTTCTGGACAGACTTCACCTTATCTCCGAGGGAGACCTTTTTATCTCGCCGGTCATCAATATGAATAATGGTATAGACTCGTTTGATTCCTTTCTTAAAAGGCAACTCATGAAGTTTTTTGGCCAGCGCTAAAAGCTCTCCCGCTTTTCCTTCCAGAATTGTCCCCATATCGTGCAACTGGTGGGGTAGCTTCCGCGTCTTTAAGTATCTGTGAATTTCGGCCACATAGATACTGATGCTTGTTCCCTCGCTTACTCGAGGCATGATAATAATCTGCATTAGGGCCATTTTTTTCTCCTTTCTTTTTGATATTGTAAGAAATAACCACAGAGGGCACAGAGAAATTATCCTCTATGAAATTCAAAAAATCTATCCCTCTCTTGCCATGGATCGGGGGTTTGGGATAGCATCGGATAGATGATCAAATGCGAAATCCGAAGCCCGAATGCCGCGAAGTGCGGGACGAAACAAATTCAAATGATCAAAATTCCAAACAAGCGGATAAACGAATGGAGTTCCGAAAATCTTGAATTTTGCCCTTGTTTTGAATTTCGGATTTGTTTTGAATTTCGATATTGGAATTTTTTAAATGATGGATCAAAAGGAAAACTCCAATAATAAATTTTTTTATGGTTGGGTCATCACGGGCGTTGTCTTTTTAAACCTGGCCATGGCCTATGGAGCCCAGTACTCTTTCGGCGTTTTTTTCCCCTCCCTGATTAATGAATTCGGATGGAATCGACAGAGTATTTCAGGCGCTTTTTCTCTCTATACTTTTATGTATGGTATCCTGGCTGTAATTCTGGGACCGTGGGCAGATCGTTTCGGCCCGAGAATTGTCCTGATCTTCGGCAGTGCCTGTTTAGGGATAGGGATCGGATTGATCAGCCAGGTCGAAGCTGTCTGGCACATTTACGTCTTCTATGGTCTTCTGGCTTCTTGGGGGATGAGCGCTGCCTACATCACCGCAGGCCCCACCATCGTGAAGTGGTTTGTGGCCAAACGAGGTGTAGCCTTAGGACTCGCCCAGTCCGGCCAGGGAGTGGGGATCATCCTCATTCCCCAGTTGACCGGCGCCCTGATTAGCGCTCTCGGATGGCGTTTGGCCTGTATGGTTCTCGGCGCAGCTGTCTTTATCGTTTTGCTGACGATGTCTCTCTTTTTGGTCGGCCAACCTGAAAAGATGGGGCTTAAAGCGGATGGCCAGAAGCCTTCTTCTCTCCCCAAACCTGAAAGGAACATCCAGCTAAACTTCTCGCCAGAAATTTCCTGGTCTACACCCGAAGCCATCCGGACACGAGCATTTTGGGTGTTGACATCGGTCTTCTTTCTCCACTGGATATTCGTTTTTCTTCCGTTGGTCCACCTCGTCATATTTAGCCTGGACATTGGCCTCCCCAAAGAGTCGGCTCTTTGGGCTCTGAGCATTCTCGGAGGAGTTTCAGCCTTAGGTCGTCTGGCTATGGGCTTCATCTCTGACCGGATTGGAAGAAAGCAAGCCCTGATGGTATGCCTCGGCTTGCAGGTTTTCTCCTGGCTCTGGCTCGTGGGTGCGACTACGAGTGCGATGCTTTACGTTTTTGCAGCCGTCTTCGGTTTCTCTTACGGGGGAATCAGCACACTTTTCTCAGCCATCGTAGGAGATTACTTCGGCCGTCTCCAGGCTGCCTCGGTGATTGGGACTATGTTCACCATGGCTTCCCCCAGCGCGGCCGTGGGACCCCTGCTCGGGGGTTACATTTTTGACCTGACGCAAGGTTATCAGCTGGCTTTCCTCTTAGGGGCCCTTACCAACCTTCTGTCTTTGATCCTCTTATTCGTCGCCAAGCCACCTGGCAGGAACCCCTAACATGAAAATTTCCCTCTCTCCCCTCGATGGGGAGAGGGAAGGGTGAGGGGTAAAAGCCTACTCAGTTTTTCAGGCAAGGCCTAGAAGTTTCGAAGGATTCACCCGGCTCATGACGGCGATTTCATCCTCTTTAAATCCCTTTTCCAAGA
>JACRCA010000186.1 GCA_016234425.1 Deltaproteobacteria bacterium
GCCAGCCCGTTTTCTTATCCCACCCATTTAACTCATAGAACTTATCCAGCATCTCATCCCATTTTTCCTTGTCGCACTTGGAGCCGGCATAGGGCCCAGTTTGAACGGGCTCTTCCAGGTATCTTTGGGGAGGATAATCGTCTTTTCGATCAAATCCGGCATGGAGAGTGTTGAGGGCCTTCTCCAGATTGACTCCCCTGCGACCAGTCTTCATCAGCTCTGCTCGGATCGGAGAATTTCGTCTCCGGGTCCATTTCATTGAACAGAAGGAAACTGTTGAGGGTACGGCCTCCCAGGAAATTCCGGGCGTACTTCTCCGTCTCTTCCGTGGAAATTTTTTTCCTCCCTAAATCCACTCGTAATATTTTTCCCGCCAGACCACCGCTCTCAGGGGATCTCATTCTTTTGCCCCCTTCTTTAAAGCCCCGATAACACAATATTGTACGCACATCGGTTGGGGGTCCTTCGGGCAGAGATCGCAAGTACCATCGACAATCAATTGGATCTTTCCCTCTCGGTAATCACTAAAGACCTTCACGCTGGAATGATCCGGAGCGAAAACTCCCCTATGATGAAAAGAACAGGCCAGTTCACAGATCCGGCATCCGTTGCAGACGTCTGAATCGATGAGTAACCCCATATTTATCTCTCTACCTCTACCTATTCGGTCTGCAAATCGACTTTGGGCTTTTGCTGCTTTCGCGGGAATGACCTTTTGGCCCTCTCCCTGTCCCTTCGACCCTGCCCATTTTTTACTCATCAATACAAAATTTTTGGCAGCCACAACGATAGTTTGGGGAAGAATATAAGGATCCACACCATGAGGATCATCGTCCCCAGCAAAGGTAGCGAACTTCTCGCAATAAAAACGACGGAATACTTAGGGAGAACCCCATGTATGGTAAATAAATTTAAACCGAAAGGTGGGGTAATTAATCCAATCTCAGCCAGGACTACAAAAGTTACGCCCCACCATATCGGGTCATAGCCAAGATTAATCAGAACCGGCATGACAAACGGCAGGGTCAATAACATCATCGCCAGGGAATCAAAGAACATCCCCAAAATAAGGTATAAGATAACGAGGAAGGTCATGATGCCATATTTCCCCAGGGGTAGGCTCAGGATGTAGGAAGATATTTTTTGCGTGATCCCCATATCTTGAAAAGAGAAGGAGAGCAAGCGCGCGGCAAATATGATGAAGCCAATCATCGCGGTCACTCGAACTCCAGTTAAAAAACTCTCCTTGACCATTTTGTAGTTTAGATTCCCATACCCCCATGCAATGATAAGAGAAAGGACAGCCCCTAAGGCGGCAGCTTCGGTGGGGGTCATCAAACCTCCGAAAATGGACCCCAAGACGGCCGCCACAACCCCTATCCAAGGTACCAACTGCTTGATGGCCAGAAACCTTTCCTTCCACGAAGCCCGAGGCGGTTGGGGAGCCATATCCGGGCTAAGTTTTACCCAGAACATAACAGTCAGAAGAAGTAATAGCGAAAGGATGATCCCCGGTACCATGGCGGCGGCAAACAACCGGGCCACGGATTGATTCTCCCAGGAACCATAGACAATCAGAATGAGACTGGGGGGGACGAGAACGCTTAAAGTCCCTCCCACCGCGATGGAGCCAATGGATAATCTGGGAGCATATCCCCGTCTTTCCATCTCCGGGAAGGCGATAAGGCTGAAGGTAGCGGCAGCAGCGACACTCGAACCCGATATAGCTCCAAATACGGCATTGGCCGCAATAACCACCGAAGCCAATCCTCCTGGCAAAAAACCTACCCATTTGTCCAAAGCCCCAAAAAGTGCCCGGACCGCGCCGCTGCCAGAGAATACGGAACCCATGAATATGAAAAGCGGCATGGCGAGTAACGTAAAAGAATTTAGAGACTCCCAGGCCGTCCAGGCGATCTGAATGAGGGATTTACCCTGAAAAAATAAAAGACTCATGGAGGCGATAACCCCCATCGCTATGGCGATTTCCACTCCCAAGCCTAAGAGCAAAAGCAGCCCCCCCACAAGAATAATTCCAGCTAACTCCGGACTCATGCTGGTTCTCCCTTCACCTTCACTCTTTCATTAATTCAGAACTCTTCTCCCCGGGTTTCTTCCACCTTCACGCCTGCTTTAATCGCCTTTATGGTTTTAGCAATCTCCCCAACCAGAATAAGGGAAAAAAGCGTCATCCCAATTGGGAGAACCATTTGCGGCCACTTTAAAGGGACCATGAGCCAGGAATTCGATTTGATATTCCGATTAAAAGAATTGATCAAAAAATCCCAGCTGATCTTGCTGCCGACCCCGATGTAAACCAGGGCTAAAGACAGAGTGAAAAATCTCAGCCAGCTTGCCAGCCTGGATGGTAATCTTTCCACCAGGAAGGTAATGCGGATATGCCCTTTTTCTTTGGCACAATATGCCAGCCCGAGGAAGGTAATGGCAAAAAGGCTGTAACCACCGAATTCATCGCACAGGATCAGCGGCTGGCGCAAAATATACCGGGTCACCACCTCAGCCATCGTGAGGGTAATGATGCCGACTAAAACCCACCCGGCAATATACCCGGTGACATAGGAAACCTTATCTATTCCCTGCCATAATTTTTCCATGCCCTTCTTCCTCCAGCTATCATACTCCCCCTCTCCCTAACAGAGGAGAGGGGGTAGCTGAAAAGACATTCCTCCCAGAGAATCCGCGATCACTTGGCCATCTCTGTTATAAAAGGCACTGAAGGTCCAGTAGCATAGTTTAAGCCCACACCAAGAACTTCTTTGCCATATGGACCTGCCATGTCTAGCCATTCTTTAACAACTGGCTTCATGAGCTCCATCGCTTTCTTTACCTCAGAGGGTTCCGGTATTATCAGCTGGCACTTGCTACTACGAATCCAAAGGGTATAGGTAACTTCCATCTGTTCGACCACAGGGGCCATCTCCCGAGTCAATTGCGCGCCAGCTTTAAGCAGCCCCTCTTTCAAGAATGGATGCAGGCCGTCCCATACTTTGGCGTTGATAGCTATGCATTGGGCAAAAACAGGGGTAACCGGCCACATGGGGGCAAATTTGCAAAGGTCAATCAGCCCCCGCTCAGAGCCGTAACTCTTACTCGTCGTTATAGAATCGACGGTACCCCGATAGAGAGCGTCTTCTACCTCGGCCATGGAAAGAGTTACCGGGCTGGCACCCAGAGTTCTTAGGGTGGAGGTCTGCGTACGGCCAGAGGTCCTGATTTTTATTCCTTTGAAATCGGCCAAGGTTTTAATCGGTTTGTTGCTCCAGAGGCAGTTATTAGCCAGACTGATAGAGGCACCCAGAACCTTGAATCCGGCCGGCTTGGAGTACTTGTCCCAGATGGCCATCATTTTGGGATCAACGAATGCCTCTGCCCACTGATAAGCACCGTGTGGGGGATCTGCAATAAAGCCCGGGATTCCGCCGAAATCAAAGAGAGGATACGTCCCAGTGGCTGCGGGGATCGACTGGGTGCCCATCTGCACCCGCCCATCCCCAATGGCGAAAACGGACTCCATGAGCCCGTAGAGCTTTTCTTTGATGTCCAGCTTAACCAAGCCTTCGGTATGCTTAGTGACGAGTTGCTCAAAACTTCCCCCGGGCCTGAATGGCCAGACCAGACAGTTTGCTCGCCCATAGGCCCCTTCCCAGTTGAAGGTCAGGGTTATTGGCTTGGTAGGTTTTGGGGGGGAAGTTTGGGCATGGGCTGAGATTACGGAAAGCGCCAGAATTCCCAACAGGCAAACTACGAATCCCACCAGTTTCTTCTTGCACATCTCTCTCCTCCTTTCTGCCTATTTGTTTTCTAAATTCCCCCTTTTTAGTTTTGTGGGGGACCTTCATTTTTTCCTAGGCACGACCGCCCAGGCTTCGATTTCGACCAGCATATCCGGAAGGTCGATGCCCACGCCCCGGAGTAATGTGGCTGGCCGCGGATGTTCAAATAGATCGGGCTCAAACTCCTTAAAGAAACGGTACATCTCATCACGCATGTCAAAAACATCTTCTCTTCTGGGGAGATAATATCTGAAAAAGACGATATTCTTCAAGGAGGCTCCCATGATTTCAAGGGAATTCTTGATTTCCATCAAAGTAGCTCGCGTTTGTTCTTTGATTCCCCCTACCACCTTTCCTTTTCCTGCTCTTTCCTGATCAGGAGTTCGGCAGGGAGCATCCGAAAGTGGGTCTCTCCCCGTCGAGCCCGCCAGAAAGAGGATATCCACGTCTCCCCTGGTGCGGAATCCTTTGCCCCAGTTCATTTTTTCGCTGTGATACTGAGGCCAGAGCGTCCCCCATTCGTATTCAACTTTTTCTTTCTCTTTCCGCCCCCGTTCTTCTTTGGTGATGGCCATTTTCCCATACCTCCTTTTTTAGCATGGTTTTTTTAGCTCTTGAAAGGGAATGGACTCAATCCGGGCCTACTCCCAAGTAGTACTTCTTTACTTCAGGGTTGTTCAAAAGGTCTTCTCTCTTGCCCTCCAGCCTTATCCGGCCCAATTCGAGTAAATAGCCTCGATGGGAGATTTCCAAAGCCAGAGAGACATTCTGCTCCACCAGAAGAACGGTCATGCCCCTCCTCGGGAATTCACGAATATGGCGAAAAATCGTATTCATGATTAAGGGGGCTAAGCCTAAGGAGGGCTCATCGAGCATGAGGAGTTTGATCTCGAGCATCAGGGCTCTTCCCAGCTCCAGCATTTTCTGTTCCCCCCCGCTCATGGAACCGGCCCATTGATTTCTCCTTTCCGCCAGAACAGGAAATAACTGGAAAACCGTATCCAGACGACTGCGAATCAAAGAGAGATCCTTCAACAGATAAGCCCCCATATCCAGGTTCTCTTGGACGGTCATGAAGGGGAAAATGGACCTTCCCTGCAGAACCAGAGAAAGACCCTTCCCCGCGAGAGCCTCCGGGTTTTGGCCAGTCACATCTTTTCCCTCGAAAATGACCTTTCCCTGGGACGGCTTGAGGATCCCGGCGATGGTGTTCAAGAGGGTAGTCTTCCCCGCTCCATTTGCTCCCAGTACACTGACCGTTTCCAGCCGGTCTACGGAAA
>JACRCA010000187.1 GCA_016234425.1 Deltaproteobacteria bacterium
GGCGTGCTTCTAAAGAAATCATCTCTTCTTCTCCTAAGGCGTCCCTTGAAATTTCACCGCTGGGCCTGCTAAGAACGCAGAGAAAATTTTAAATTACTCTGCGGTCTCGGCGGTGAATGTTGGTTAATCCTTTTTCAAAAGGGCCGCCACCCGGTGAACCAGTTCGTTTGGGTCTACAGGTTTGGCCATAAAATCTTCAGCCTCGATTTCCATCCCGCTCACCTTGGCATATTTGGTTCGGCCAAAATATTCCCCCACGCCCGTGAGAATGAGAATGGGAATGGAAGCTGTAGTGGAATTAGCTTTCAATTCCTGACAGGCTGTGAAGCCATCCTTTTCGGGCATCATAATGTCTAAAACAATCGCATCCGGATGTTCCGCCCTGGCTTTGGCCACACCTTCCTTTCCGTCGTAGGCTACGAGTACCTCAAACTCTCGCTCCAAAGCCATGCGGATCATCTCCACGAAGTCAGGTTCATCATCGATGACTAAAACTTTCGCCCGCTCCATCTCCCCTCTCCCTTTCTCAAATCGCTAAATATCCCTGGGGAAAAAATCAAGCCTTCTCTGCCGCCTTAGGGATTGTGAAAAGGAAATTTGCCCATTTCCCTTCTTCCGATTCGGCCCAGATTTTCCCACCATGGCGCTCAATAATCTCTTTGGAATTGAACAGGCCCAAGCCGGTACCACCTCTGCGGCGTTCCAGTTCTCCCCCTAAGCGAGAGAATTTTTCAAAAACTTTCGTCAATTGATCAGCAGGAATCCCCCGGCCTTCGTTCTTCACGTAAAACAGAATTTGACCGGGCTCTTCCTTAAAGCCGCACCAAATCTTTGCTCCTTCCCGGCCATACTTGAGGGCATTGCCGATGAGGTTACTGAAGACAATGCCCAACAGGATCGGGTCTGCTACGACCTCCACTTGGCGAAATGCCTCCTCGTTTTCTATCACCACTTCCATCTTCCGGGCAGCGAGTAGCTGTCTCTCATCCTCCAGGATGGGTTGCAAGGCCTCGGCGTAGATGGGGATGCGGACTTTATTCACTTCCATCTTTCCGGACTCAATTCGCCCGAGCTGCAAGTATTTCTGAATCATGTTTACCAGGGAGTTGACATTCCTGAGCATCGTAGAGATGGCCTGCTTCTGCCTCTGAGTGACCAGGGGTCCCAGCGATTCATCATCGAGCATGATCAAGAAGCCTTTGAGCACCCCCATGGGCTGCATGAGCTCATGGGTGATAAAGCCCACCATCTCCAGGTAATGGCGGTTCAGATCTTGCAGTTTGGTATTCACAACATAAAGCTCTTCCATGGTGGCTTTCAGGGTGCGAGTCATCCGGTTGAAGGAGGCAGCCAGGCGACCCACCTCATCCTTCGACTGGATGGATACCTCATGAGAAAAGTCTCCCCCAGCAATCACCTTTGTAGCCCTCACGAGTTCATCAATTGGCCGGGTGATGGACCGGGTGATAAAATAAGCCAGAAAAAGAACCAACACCAGTCCGAGGAAAGCAATACCGAAAAAACTGAAAATGACATTTTTCCGGATGTCCGTATAAGGTGCCTCTAAAGTGCCAACGTAAAGGACGCCGATGATCTCCCCTTTGAGATTCCGAATGGGCTCGTAAGCTGCGATGTACCAATCATTAACTACAAAAGCTCGATCAACCCAGGCTTGGCCATTTTCCAGGACTTGATCGTAAACGTCCTTAGCGCCCCGCGTGCCAATGGCTCTCAGTCCACTCTTATCCTTCACGTTGGTGGAGATGCGCAAGTCCCACTGGAAAATGGTAGCCGTTCCTGTGTCTATTCCCTTGTAGCGCTCCCCTTTGAAGACGATGTCTTTGATTTTATCCACGATTTCATAATTGCGATTGAGCAGGGATCCTCCATACAACGTGCCCAGCACGTTATCATTAATGTCCAGGATGGGAACGGCCGCCTTCAGCATCATCCCCGAAGTTTCCCTGGTTTCAGGCCGGGCTTTCGCCATGGGGGTAGGGACGAATTCCATGTAGGCTTGACGCACCAGTTCTTCCCCTTCTTTGGCCAGCTCCCCTTGCGGGATGATTTCTGTGGAAGCGGCAATCTCTCTCTTCAGGGCTCGCCTCACCAACTCATCGTTCCTCTGAAAATCCCCGGTCCGGTAGGGAGGCCGGGTGCGAGTCAGCACTACCCCCTCCCGATCTGTCACTGTAAGCACGTCGAGCCCATACTCGATGCGCACCCTTTCCAGCTCCCGCCGCAGCACTTCCACCTCTCTTCCCACCAAAGAGCGGATGATGAGATCTCTTTTGGCGGTGAGATGAAGGACATCTTTAATGCGGTTGAGCTTGTCCTGGTAAACCATCCAGGCCGAGGCCATATCGTGGCGGACCTTGTTCTGGGCCTCAGAAATGATAGTATTTCCCACCATCCGGGTGCCGATCATAGTCGAAGCTAGACCTCCAGCCAGCACCACGAGCAAAAAGCTGAAAACTAGCTTTGAACGGAGGGTCCGGAAAGGTATCCGCCCTGGAATTTTAAGCCTTCTCCACACCGAATTCCCTCGGGGTCAGCCAATAAAAAGACTTGATCACTGTATGGGAAAAATTTTCATAATTTGGCCTCATCCAGCACGGCCGGGACCTTGCTTTCCCATCCGATGGGCATGATGTGCACGCCCTGGCACAGGCCCTTTAAGTCTTTGATTAATTCCGCGGCAATTTCTATGCTGGTCTTAACCCGATCCTCGGCTTTGGCCATTTTCTGGATCAGCGGCTCCGGTACGAAAACTCCGGCCACGTTTTTGTTCATGAACCGGGCCATACCAGCGGACTTAAGCAAGATGATTCCCGCCAAAACCGGGACTTGGAAGGTCGCCACTCGCTTCATAAATTTTTCGAAGGCCCCTACGTCGTAGACCGCCTGTGTCTGGAAAAAGGAGGCTCCGACTCTGATCTTCTTTTCCATCTTGATGATCTGAGCCTCCAGCGGGTTGCCCCCAGGGTTGACCACTGCCCCCACGAAGAACTTTGGCACTCCATTCAGAGGATTCCCCACCATGTCCGTGCCCGTTTCCAGTTTTTTAATGACCCCGATCAGGCTTACCGAATCCAGGTCAAAGACCGGCTTGGCGTGGGGATGATCTCCCA
>JACRCA010000015.1 GCA_016234425.1 Deltaproteobacteria bacterium
CCAAGGGAAGCTCCCTACCTGGATCTGTTTTGGTTCCCGGCACCTTCGCCCTGTCCAAGGTCAACCCCTTAAATCCTTTCCGGATGCTTAGAGATACGCCTCCAATTTTTGAGTGTCTGAAATCTCAGATTTTTCGGTGATTCCCCTGGCCACCTTGCCCTCCTTCAGGATGTAAACCCGGTCGGCCAGTTGTTTTACGATGGCTAGGTTTTGCTCGACGATTACGGCTGAGACCCGATCTTTCAAACCACTCAAAATTTTTCCTACTTCTTCGATCACCACAGCGGCCAATCCTTGGGTGGGCTCATCGATCAAAAGCAGCTTCGGGTCTCCGACCAGAGCTCGGCCGACCAACAAGATCTGTCTCTGTCCCCCGCTCAACTGCCCAGCCCTCATTTCTAAGAAGCTTTTCAATTTAGGGTAGATGGCCGTCACTTTCTCCAAGGCCTGATCCAGGGGTTCTCGGCTGGCGTAGGCGGCAATCTCGATATTTTCTCGAACGGTCAAGTTGCTGAAGACTTTCTTTTCCTGCCCCACATAGCGCATCCCCTGTAAGTATAGCTCTTCGGGAGAAATCCCAGAGATTTCATTTCTCTGATACGTTATAGATCCATTTTGCGCTTTCAGCAGGCCCATGATGGTCTTCAACAAAGTCGTCTTTCCGGCCCCATTCCGCCCGATGAAAAAGGCCATCTGTCCCTTTTCAATATCGAACGAAACATCATGCAGGACTTTCGCATGACCATAGGCCACGTCTAAATTTTTGACTTCGAGCATATAACCTTGATCTCGACAACCAGCCAGTTATTAAACTTCGCAAAAGTAATGGAACCTCATGCAGATTACTGCGCCCCCTCACCCTCCCCTCTCCCCCGGCGGGGGAGAGGACAAAGGTGAGGGGGCAAATTTATGCTGGAAATTCGGCCACCTCCCCCTTCCCCCAGTAGCATTCCCTCACCGCCCTATCGCTCAGCACTCGGTCTGGTTTCCCCTCACAGATAAATTTCCCCTCATTCATGACGCGGAGATGGTTCACTAAGTTCACGATCTTGGATACCTTGTGCTCAATGATCACCAAAGTAAGATTCTTCTTGATCCTTTGCAGAATGTCCAGCACTCCTATAATTTCCAAATCACTCAGTCCTGACAAAGGTTCATCCAGAAGCAGAAGCTTGGGGTTGAGGGAAAGAGCGATCCCGATCTCCAGCATCCTTTTAAAGCCATAAGAAAGCTCAGAGGTCAGGGTCAGGGCCTTGCTTTCAAGCCCCACAACTCTCATGGCCTCAAAGCAGTTCTTTATGATTATCTCCTTATTCGCTGGTGATAATAAGAATTTCCAATTTGTCGAATGCTCTTTCTGGAACCGAATGCTGGATAAGACCAGGTTTTCCCAGACCGTCATGGAATTAAAGACAGAAACCAGCTGGAAGGTGCGCACCATCCCTTGCATGACTCTCTGATTTGGAGGAAGGTCGGTAATGTCATTGCCAAAAAAGACAATACGTCCCGCAGTTGGAGGGAATAAACCCGAAACAAGGTTAAAGAAGGTTGTCTTTCCGGATCCGTTGGGACCGATGATGCCAACGGTTTCGTTTTGTTGGATGTGGAAGTTTACCTGGTTAACGGCAATGAGGCCGCCGAAATGTTTACTCAACCTCTCGGCTCTCAGGACTTCCAGCATAATTTCGCCCTCATACCCATTACCTAGAAAATACCCTTAAATCCCCCCAACCCCCCTTTACCTAAAGGGGGGCCACGGGGGATTTTCAGGGTTCGTGGGTGTGGCTGCCGTCATGAATGATGAATTGGGGGTTGAAAATACTCCGAACCCCGAACTTTAAATCCGCATTCGCCAATCCGCAATCCGCCTTTCTGCTACCAGCCCATTTCTTTCAGGGGCAGGCACAATTCTTCACCCGTGTAAACGTCAACCACATTAGCAATATCCCATTTATCTTTCTTTTCTTTGGGACTCTTGCCGTCGACAATAAATTTGGCATATTTATAGTCCGGCCTTCCATCGACCCGCCATTTGGCCGGTCCCTTCACGCTCATATAATCGGGTCTGTTCATAAGAGCCTCATAAACCTTGCCCGGGTCCAAGGAATTGGCCAGTTCGATTCCCCGCAGGGTCTCCTGCATCCCGAGATAAGCGAAAACCGCGAAGGGATCAGGTGGTTCGCCATACTCTTTCCTCCACGCCTTAGTAAGCTCATCAACCGCCTTCACGGTCTCAGGATCTTTCAGCCCTCTTAAGTCGTGAAACCACCACATCCCCATCGTTACTCCCTCAAGGGCCTCCGGAGGAACACCTATGGCAAGAGTAGTGATGATGGAGTTGAAGAAAACCTTTGCATCCTTCCTCAGCCCCAGCTCATAGACCTGCTTCAGAGCGTTGATGGCGTCACCTCCCCAGTGCCCCATCATCACCACGTCTGGTTTGGCTTCTTTGATCTTGATGATATACGAGGTAAAATCAGGGGTTCCCACCGGAGACCAGGTTTCACTCACTTTGATGTGGGGGTATTTGGAGCCGAAAATTTTATGGGCACCTCTTGCCGCTCCGCGGCCGTAAGCATAGTCAGGGAGGAAGAGCATTACATGTTTAGGTTTATAGGTTTTGGCGACATAATCGGCACACATTCTTCCTATCCCATCGACAGCACCAAGAGTGGAAATGTAATAAGGAGCCTTTTCCTCCTTACGAAAAACCTTCTCCTCAATCCCATTGGTAGCCATGAAATAGGCTTGTCCACCCTTGATCTGCTCATTCAGGGCCTGACTGACATGAGCAAAGGTACCCCCCACAATGATCTTAATATCGTCGTTGATATATTCCCGATACCTACGAACAGCCACATCCGGCTTGGTTTCATCATCCCGGATAACAGCTTCAACTTTGACCCTTTTGCCCCCCAGCATCACACCGCCCTTCTCGTTGGCCTGCTTGAGGGCTAATTTGGCCCCGTCTATTTGAATCTTTCCGACCGCAGAGCCCGCTCCTGTGATGCTGTACATCACCCCAATTTTGACTGTGGCCGGAGCCGCCAACGGGTCGCCGACTGAGGTGAACAGAAAAAGGCCCGAGATCAAGCTTACTACCCAAAATAGTGTAAGTCTCTTTTTCATGTTTCTTTCTCCTTTCTTTTGAAATTTTTGCCGGGCAGGCATTATTTAGCCGAATTCCCCCACCTCCTTTCTTTAGATAGGTTGCCTCCTATGAACACTCATCGCGCTCAGTCCCAAAAATAAGCCTTTCTGGAGAACTTCTGCCCCTCGGGTCGATTTCTGGGTTCCTTCCACCTCTTTCTCCCCTAAAAAGGTGGCTAATTTGGGTCAAAAAAGAGACCGGGGACTGAGGAAATATTTTTGGCTCTTCTGATTTGGGAAAAGCAAGATTCATGGCTACTTAATAATTAAATTCAAAATTTGTGAAGAATTTTGTATTCTTCTTGATCTCAAGTTGTTCTCCAGGCCAACTATCTTGAGAGGTTACTTAGCCTAAGTTTTTTGAGGGCTTCTGGCTTGGGAATCCCATTGCTGTCCCATCCCCTTACCCGGTAATACTCATTGAGCATCTCATTGTACATTTTCGGTGTGATGACCCTTCCTTTGGCCATTCCCTCCGGAAGGGGGTCTTCCGTGATGCGTCGGGGGAGGAGATCGTCCTTTCTGGTGATCCCTTCCCGGTTGAGAATCAGGCGTTCTAAGGTGTAGATCCTGCTGCCGATGGTCATTAGCTCCGGGGTAAAATCGTACCCTGTAACAAACTTTAGCACTTCTCCTGTTGGATTGTCTGTGAACCCCAGGGCACCCCGGACGACCGTACAGATGCCGAGAGAATCCAAATAGGCCCGGTTATCCTGAAGGGCCCGAACTAGGCGCCCCTTGTCCCTGGTGGCAAAACGATCATAAGCTTTGGTTAAAAGTTCATCCCTTATGGTCCAGCCCCCCACATTATGGCAGGCTCCCCGGCTCGATGTCCCATATCCCAGTCCAATTCCATAAAATCCCCGCGGTTCGTATTGGGCAAGGGCCATGCCCTTTACGTGCATCATGTAGGACTCCATTCCGGGGCGCTTCTTTTTGATCTGGGAAAATCCTTCCGACAGAAGATCGCCCAGCCCTTTTCGGTGAGCGATTCGGCGCACCATCTCCACCATAGCTTCGGAATTGCCAAAACAAAGTTCCAGACCGCCGGTTTCTTCCCTGGAAATCAAACCCTTCTCAAAACACTCCATGGCAAAAGCGATCAACGTCCCCGCTGTCATGGTGTCGAGGCCTTCTTCGTCGCAGATTTGGTTGGCTGCGATGATGGCTGCAAAATCACTCACTCCGCATTGTCCCCCAAAAGCGCCGATGGTCTCGTATTCTGGGTCGCTCCGAGCCCCCTTGAAAGGCCCAACCTTGACCTCACAAATCTGGGCACAGCCGATGGGGCATCGGAAGCAGGCTTTGTTGCGAACAAAATAGTTTTCCTTCATATAGACCGAGCTGATGGTCTCGATCCTTTCGAAAACTGC
The DNA here is from genome assembly GCA_016234425.1 of Deltaproteobacteria bacterium. Classification (GTDB taxonomy): domain Bacteria; phylum Desulfobacterota; class SM23-61; order SM23-61; family SM23-61; genus JACRCA01. Next base: position 4,524 of record JACRCA010000015.1, read on the forward strand.
AGTCTGAAAGTTTCTCGTGGGATAACATCCCAGTTCATTAATCACCTCTGTATACTGTGCCGTGCCGTGAGTGGTATGAGTGCGTCTTGATTGACGAACCTCTTTAGCCGCCGGGGTGATAATTTTCTTCAGGGCTTCTGGATCAGCCAGGGGAATTTCTTTATTCCCGAAAGATGCAATGGCCTTAACATTCTTTGAAGCCATGACAGCTCCGGCTCCGCCGCGACCAAAACTTCGGCCATCCACTTGAATACAAGCGATCCGCACTCCTCTTTCTGCCGCCGGGCCGATGGAGATCACGCCCACCTTTTTATCTGGCAAGATTTCTTGAAAATAATCATCGACCTCGGTCGTTTTTTTACCCCATAGATTAGAGGCGTCTCGAAATTCCACTCCTTCTTCGCCGATAATAATGGAGACAGGCGATGAAGCTTTGCCCTCCAGGATTACACCGTCATACCCGGCAAATTTCAAATAGGGCCCAAAGTTTCCGCTCGAATTGGAGCAGAGATAATACCCTGTATCCGGAGAGCAGGTGGCCAGCTGCATTTTGGTGCTGGCCAGCACAGGAGTTCCGGTAAGAGGCCCGGTCATAAAAAAGATTTTATTATCCAATCCCAGGGGATCGAGACGGGAAGGCATCTCCCGATGATAGAGGAAAGCAGCTACGCCGCGCCCTCCCAGATAATTTTTTTTCAGATCTTCCGGATAATCCATCTCCGAAATCTGCAAACGATGGAGGTTCACTCGGAGAATCTTTCCGGCATATCCTCCGTTAAACACTATCTTCTCCTATACCGTTGCCAACCTTCCAAAAAAATCTTGTATCCCCGAGATCAATTCTACGTAAAAATCTCCCTGGCGCCTGTAAACAGCCAGATTCTCGCTTCTCGGTTCTATCCGCTCTCCCGGTTTGGCGAAAAGAGTAGCCACCTCTCCCAAATCCTTCCAAAAACCTACCACTCGGCCAGCGATGATGGCCCCCCCTAAGGTGGCAAACTCTTCCTGATCCAGTTTCACGTAGGGAATCTGGAGTACATCTGCCTTGATCTGATTCCAGACTCTCGACTTCGCCCCTCCTCCAATGCCCCGCAATTCATCGAATCGCTGATTCGGTTGAAGGTCCTGCTGGATCTTGAGATATAGGGCATATTCATAGGCGACAGCTTCCAGGATGGAGCGATAAAAATGCTCCCGCCGGTGGTTCCAGGAAAACCCCATCCAGAGACCCCGCAGGTGAGGGGCATTGGGGCATACCCGGCCACCCAGATGGGGAATAAAAAGGAGGCGGTTTGAGCCAGGCTCCAATCTTTCGGCGAGCCGGTCTAACTCCTCAAAACCGATCTGGCCGAACTGGTCCCTGAACCATTCCAAGTCCAGGCCTCCTCCATTGATGTAGGCAATGGGTGTAAAGAGACCCGGAATGACCCCTTTCGGCCACATCACAGTTTGATGCTTCACATCCGGCGTGAACTGATCCGTGCAGGTAATCAGACAGGATGCTGTTCCGGCAACGTCAAAAGCCATGCCTGGCCGGACGATCCCTCCTCCCAAAACGGTGGCTGCCGTATCCCCGCAACCCGCGGCGATGGGGATTCCTGGGGTAAGGCCAAAAGCTTTGGATTCTTTTTCCGACAGATCCCCGATCCGGTCCCAGGGATTTAAAATTTTTGGCAACTTCGCAATTTCCACATCGAAAAGATCACAGAGTTCGCCAGACCACCGGTTTTTGATCAGATCACTCAAACAGGAGAAGTGCAGGTAGGTGTAGTCGACCCATGAATCATCAGATCTCAACCCGGCCATCTTTCCAGCTACATAGATAGAAGGCATCACGAATTTAGCAATCCTTCTGTAGGTCTCCGGTCTTTCATTCTTCCACCAGAGGATCTTCGGCCCATGGTTGAAAGATGCCGGACCTCCGGATAGGCGGATGATCTTGTCCCCGGCTAGTTCCATCATTTTTTTCACGTATGGTTCGCACCGGGTATCCAACCAGGAATCATAGGGAGTCACTGGCTTCCACTCTTCATCGATCCCGCAGATCCCGGCCATCTGACCGTCGATGGAAATTGCCGCCACGTTCCTTGGATCCGCGGCCCCAGCGGAAAGACAGCGCCTTACTGCCGAGGCTGTTTCGGAATAGATCTCTTCTAAATCCTGCTCTACCACTCCAGGACGGGCCTGGATTAGCCGGGAGGGCTCGAATCCCTGGCCAAGCAACTTCCCTTCCCGATCGAACAAAGCAGCTTTCGTTCCAGTGGTTCCGATGTCGATCCCTAAAAGGAGATTTTTCAATCTCACCTCCTCGATGGATTTGGCTTAATCACCACTTTAAGTCCTGCCCCTCTCCTCGCCACCTCGAAGGCTTCTTTGGCTTGCTCGATCTCAAAGATATGGGAGATAAGGCGATGCAGGTCAACTCGCTTCGAGGCCACAAGGCTCAAGGCTCGGCGAAACTGGATATTTGAGCTGCCCGTCACCCCTGTCACCTTCAGATTCTTGTAGTGAATGAGGTTCGATCGACATTGGATCGTTTCTCTGTTTTGGGGCAAACCACCGAAAAAATTGATCCGGCCCTTTACCGCGGCCATCTCCAACGCCCATTCCTGGACTTCGGGGACGGGACAGGCAGTAACGATCACGTCAGGACCTTTCCCATCGGTCTCGGCCAGAACCTTCTTTTTAAAATCGCTCGCCTGGGAGTGGAGAACAACATCTGCCCCAAGTTCCGCAGCCAGGCGGAGTCTTTCCTCTACGATGTCAGTTAGAATCACTTTCCGGGTTCCCGAGCTCCGGCCCAACATCAGGTGCATGAGTCCGATGGGTCCGGCGCCGAAGATGAGCAGGGCATCCCCGTATTGGATCTGGCAGGCTTCGAGGCCGTTGAGTACGCAGGAAAACGGCTCATTCAACGCCGCCTCTTCGAAGGAGACCGTCCCAGGAATTTTGACCATATTTCCCTGAAGCACTGCTTTGGCTGGAAGGCGAATTAACTCTGCAAAGGCTCCGTCGAGGGAGATGCCCAAGGCTTCATACTCCGGGCAGAGGTTTGCTGCCCCTTGAAGGCATTCTGCACAAGCCCCGCATCCCATATTGGGCGCCACCGCAACCCTCTCGCCTGCTGAGAGACCCTGCACCCCTGGGCCAACCTTTTCTATTACCCCGGAGAATTCGTGGCCCAGGATTCTGCCAGCTCCCGCGGGAATTTTTCGGTGGCCAAAATCGAGGATCCGCAAATCGGTTCCGCACAAGCTGGCGGCCATTACCCGGATTAAAACTTCTCCATCTCCAATATTAGGGGGAGGAATGTCCGTCACCTCTAATAGTCCGATACCCTTACACAAGGCCACCTTCATAAAATCCTATTCACCTCTTGAACCCTTCCAGTCTCGATTGAGCGATTGGCAGCCAGCACAACTTCTACTGCCCGCAGACCATCATAGGCATCCGGAGAAGGAAGATGATCCTCCAGGATCCCATCAACAAAGGCCCTGTCCTCGGCGAGGTATGCCTCAGCGAAGCGTTCGGGCCAACCCCGATAAACAGAAGAGACGAGACCCTCCTCCTGTGTGCAGATGCTAACCCCCTTATTTTTTAATTCCCCGATCTGCATCATCCCTTTTGCCCCCAGGATCTCCACCCGGGCATCGTACCCATAACCTACTGGACAGCTGCTATCCACTACTCCCATGGCTCCATTTTCCATTCGGAGCGTCACCACAGCATGATCATAAAAATCAGGGTATTTCCGCCTAACATCCGGTGTCCTGAAATTTCCCGCTTCAGCATATACTCTTTTAAATTCACTTCCCGACAGCCAGCGAATCGAGTCGAAGTCATGACTGTTGACCTCTGCTAATATCCCGTTGCTTTTGCGAATGTCCCAAGCCCACTCGGGAGGGAGTCCAGGACCCCGGCCGGTCGATTTGATGAGGATGATCTCTCCCAGAAGGCCTTCCTCAATTTTGCGCCTGGCTTCCTGAAAGGCGGGGTCGTATCTTCTCATAAAGCCAATCTGAAATTTTATTCCTGCAGACTTGACCGCTCCAATGATCTTGCGGCATTCCTCCAAGGTAACGGCCAAGGGCTTCTCGCAGAAGACGTGCTTTTTTTGACTGGCCGCCTCTTCCACAAGATCGGCATGGGTGATGGTGGAAGTGGCGATGAGCACCGCATCGAAAGCAACGCTTCCTAACGCTTCTGTCAAACTGACGAATCCTTGCACTTCTCCCTTTAACTCCCTCATGGCCTTATGGAGTTGGGAGGGAACAGAGTCCACCAGGGCGACCAACTCTGCCCGGGGAATTTGATACAGAAAATTTCGGGCGTGTAGCGTTCCCGCCCTTCCTGTTCCCACAACACAGATGCGTACCCTTTCCATTGCGCCTTCCTCCATCAACCCTTTTCGGTACGATCATAATCTGACCACAGAGGGCCCACTGCCGCTAAAGCGGACCCAATTTTTGCCCCCTCACCCTCCCCTCTCCCCCGTCTTCGGGGGAGAGGGATGGGGTGAGGGGGATTTCTCTGCGACCTCTGTGGTTTCATATGTTTCCCTACTTCTGGTCTCATTGGGCGGTATATCCCCCGTCGATTACCAAGGATGATCCGGTAGCATAACCCAGCTCATCTGAGGCCATGGAAAGAATCGCCGAAGCAATTTCCTCCGGCTTTCCCAACCGATTGGCTGGCCGGCACTCTTCCAGTGCTCTGCGGGCCTTCTTAGGGTCTTTCTCTTTCTGAATTGCAGCCCTGACCAGGGGAGTCTCAGTCGTTCCAGGACAGACATTGTTCACCCGGATACTTTGGGGCGCAAAGTCAACAGCCATGGATTTGGTTAGCATGATAAGAGCCGCTTTCGATACATTATAGGCCACCTGGTTCTTAATCCCTACCAAACCCGCTTCCGAGGCGATATTGACAATGGCCCCCCCGCCTTTATTGATCATCTCCGGGATCGCGTATTTGCAACATAGATAGACTCCTCTCAAATTCACATCCAGGATTCGATCCCAATCTTCCTCTGAGGTACTAACTACGTCACCCTTTGTGTAGATTCCCGCATTGTTGACCAGGATGTCTATTTTCCCATGATGTTTTACAGTCTCTTGCACCATCTTTTTTACATCATTCCCTTTGGCCACATCGACTTGGACAAAGACCCCCTGACCCCCATCCTTTTTAATCTGGTCCAATGCTTCTTTTCCTGCCTTGGGATCGAGGTCTGCCACAACGACCTTGGCTCCTTCTTTGGCAAAGAGCAGGGCTGTGGCCTGGCCAATTCCGGCACCAGCGCCTGTAATGATCGCAACTTTATCCTTGAGCCTCATGACCAATTCCTCCTTTGACCTCAGTCCATATTTTATGAAAAAACCTTTACCTCCATTCCCATCATATGGCCATACTCTTGCAGCTCTTCCATCACATTCCCATAGACCGCATGCACATGGTTCCCTCCCAGACCCGAAATTAATTGGGCAGCGTTGACGGACAGCTTCGTGAATCCCTGGGGCCACTCCGGAGAAGTTTCTTTCATTTTCTCCTCGGAAACCTTAATAAACTTTCCAGGAATAATCCCCAACCAATATTTTCCATTCTTTCTGGCCAGCCGGGCGATGGTAATTTCCCCCTCAGCGCACATGTACTGCACTGCGGCTCCCCCGGCTTTATAGTAGAAAGGAGTTTGGGGATAGAAAATTACCTGCCTCAGGTTCACCCTCGGGTCTGAAGAGCGGCCAGCAAAATAGGTGGATTGGGACCCACAGTTGGAAAAGACAAACATGTCACTTCCCGCATCATAGTGCCTCAAATCGAAGAAGAGAACTGGCGAATCCGTGAGGTGCTTCAAGATCTCCATCGTCAACGAGCCATCCAGATCAGCTTCGCAGCCACAGGGGATGGTCTCCTTTGGCCCCTCCATGTCATAGGGGTCATTGAGAAAGGCCTGGCTCAGACACTGAGTCACAAAATAGTCACTCAATTCTGGCTGGCATTTGATCCCCACAAACTGAAAATTTTTCTCCTGAATAATATCTTTGGTCGCGAAGTAGGCCCGAATTTGGGTTTTCAATTTCTCGGGGGTCAACCCCTTTCCATCATAGACAATCTTCCTCACATGGTTGGTCAGCCATTGGAAGGCATGCTCCACTCTTTTCTCCGGAATCTTTTCCGAGCGGATAACAATCTCATACTGATCTACATGGTCCAGGTCAACTCCAAATTCAGTCTGCCACTGGCGGCTATCGACCGCCCCGATATACATTCCCATGCTTCGACCTCCGAAGAGGCCGCAGGTTTCCCCCTTAAGACGATTTACGACAGAACCCGCCCGAACGAATTTAAGAATTCGATCGATCACTGTTCTATCACGCACATCTCCCCAGAGACGGCTATGGCGGATTCCGAGTTGATCGAGGCAACCCGCGGCTGCCAGCATGGCGATCAAACCAGGATAATTGGGGTTAAGATTGGAAAGTAGAAGGAAAGGGCCCCGCCCATTCTCTGCCGCAATCACCGGAAGGTGAGGAAAAGACCAGATGGAAAAATTGAGAATCGTCCCATCCACCTGGGCGGCTTTCAACCGCTCCGCCTCTTCTTTGGCCTCTTCGGCTCGGTGGATGATCTTTTGGCCCGGAACGAGATTTACTTGGCCTGCTGCCTCCAGCACCTTGAGCAGTTGGTCGAGGAATTTCTGATTCACGCTCAGCAGCTCTTCATGAACCGCCTGGCGCCCATCCGAGAAGGTCAGAATCCCTAATTTCCTTTTCTGGGGCATTTTCCTCCCCCTTCCTCCTCTTTAAAATTTTTTGTCTGCTAACGCTCCGTTGGTTTGTTCAATGCTCCGCAGCGACTCTTCATATCGCTTGAGGGCTACACTCACGTAAAGAACATCGAGAATGGATAGTTGGGCAATGCGGGAGGTCATAGCATCTGTGCGCAGGGTGGACTCCCTGGCGGCAGTGTAAAATTTAATATCGACAACCTTGGTGATGGGGCTCTTGATATGATGGGTTATGCAGATGGTCGTGGCGCCACCCTGTCTGGCAATCCTCAAGGCCTCCACCACTTCTTTGCTACTGCCAGAATGAGAAATTCCGATGGCCACGTCTCCCTTTTTGAGCAAGGCGGCTGAAATCGCCTGCATATGGGAGTCGGAGTAAGAGACCGCATTGAAGTTAATCCTGAGGAATTTGTGGGCCGAATCGAGGGCCACGGCAGCGGAAGTGGCCATTCCGTAAAAAACAACCAACCCAGCCTTCGCAATCACCTCGACGGCCTTTTTCAACTCCCGGTTGTCCAGCATTTTAATTGTGTCCTGGAGGGCCAGAATGTTCGCCTGGAAGACCTTTTCCTTGATCGAAGCCACCGTATCATTCAGGTTAATTTCCTCATAAATATGTTGGGGAGGGACGACGAGTTCCCGAGCGATGGAAATCTTCAATTCGTAGTATCCTCTGTATCCTAAGGATTGACAGAAACGCACCACACTCGATTCACTCGCTTCACTCTTCTCGGCCAGTTCGGTGATGGAAAGGTTGATCACCTCTTCCGGGTTTTTCAGGATGAAATCAGCGATCCGCCGCTCGGCCTTGCGAAACGTGCGGTAGGCTCCTTTGATCTTGAGCAGTGTGGAGGGCTCATGGCTTCTGACAAAAATATGGTCTTTTGCCGGGGCTACATTTTTCATAAAAATTTTTTTCTTTTACTTAAGAAATAGAAAAAATTTCCTTATTTCCTAAAATTAATAGAAAAAATTTCCAAAAATGTCAAGTCTTTTTTCTCAAGCTTCGACATGTTCTTCATAAGAATCGATTCTGGCTGGAAAAATTAAAAAAGATTTAGGTCTCGGGTAAGAGCAGTTCCTTGGTTTGGAAAAGCGGTTTTTATGATAAGCATAAAATTTTATTCATTTTTTCCATCTGGGGTTATTGAGGAGAGAAGGCCTTCCGTCTTGTTCGACAAGAATCCTGACAAATCCTGTCCTTTCAATGTCCCCATAATTGTGGCCGGCATCTCCAGGATAGACCGCAAAAAAAACGAAGGGAGTGGATCCAGTATTGACCATGCGGTGCCCCCAGTAAGCAGGAATGTAAGCTAACACTCCCGGGTTGATGATGAGGGAGGCAAAATCGCCCTTCTCGGTTTGCATCAAAAGCCATCCTTCCCCCTCCAACCCCAGGTAGACTTCGGAAGTATCCGGCCGCTGGTGGTAATGCCCTTTGGTCATAAAATATTCCTGGCCGATCCTCCCGGGGTTGATCGATGTGACAGCGAGCTGCAGGTGGCCACTTTCTTCTGGCAATACCCTCTCCCTGAACGAATAAATGATGGGGTCTTCTTTCGCGAGAATTTGCTGCTCGGCCCGGCTGTCAGAAAACATCCCTTTCATGTCGCTCAACTTGCGGATGTTGGTTCGGTCATTCGGGTTGAACTCCCCCGTTTTAAAATTGATATGCATCTGAAGGGGCTTCATCAACATTGCTTCCTCCCCTCCCATTTATCCTCCATAAACGGAACGGAAATTTAACTTGGGGTCAAGGCTGCAAAATCGCCCGATCAACTCTGGCAGAAGAAGCACTTTTCTCTAACTCATCCACGACGAGGGGAACGATCTTGCGAAAATCGCCGATCACCCCCAAGTCAGCTGATTGAAAGATGGCTGCCCGAGGTTCATGGTTGATGGCGATGATCACCTGGGCATCCTGAATTCCCACCACATGCTGAATGACTCCGGATATGCCAATGCCAATGTAAAGTTTGGGGCGGATGGTTTTGCCGCTCTGGCCGATCATCTGATCTTCAGAAATCCAGCCTTCATCGAGGGGTGGGCGCGTGCCCCCTACGGCTCCATTCAAGACCTCGGCGAGGCGTTCCACCCACTTCCAATCGTCTTTATTCCCAATCCCAGCTCCGCCAGCCACGACCACGTCCGCCTCCTCAATGGCCCGGGCCGGCCCTTTTCCCCGATGAACTTCCAGAACCTTTTGCTTCAGATCCTCAGGTCTGATCTCCACCGGGACGCGCTCGATCATTCCCCTTTTTTTCTGGGGCTCCCCTTTCCTGAAAACGCCAGGCCGAACTGTGGCCATCTGAGGACGATGTTTGGGGCAAAGGATGGTAGCCATGACTTTTCCCCCAAAGGCGGGCACTACTTGCCTGAGCTCGCCTTTATCGTTTATATCCAAATGTGTACAATGGGCGGAAAGCCCTGTGTTCACGCGGGCGGCCACCCGGGCTGCCAAGTCTGACCCCAGAGATGTCGCCGGCAGGAGAAAAAATTCAGGTTTTATCTCGGTGATAAGATTGCTGGTCACTCTGGCATAGGGCAGAGTTGAATATTTTTCCAAGGTAGGATGCTCGGCGAGAAAAACTCGGTCTGCTCCCCAAGCTAAGAGCTGCTCAGCCAAAGACTCTACGCCATATCCCAGGAGAATGACGCTCACTTCTGCCATTCTCTTTTTCGCCAAAAATTGGGCCACACTTAGAAGTTCAAGAGAGACTTCCGCAAGGCAGCCCTCCTCCTGCTCCGCAAAGGCCCAGATCCCCTTCCACTCACCCAGATTGCTAATTCCCATAATTCTCAATCCATCCCATGAAAATCCGAAATCCGAATATCGAAATCCGAAATAACTCCAAAATTCAAATACCAAAATTCGAAACCATTAGTTTGGAACATTTGAATTTTGGTCATTTGAAATTGTTTCGAATTTCGTGCTTCGAATTTCGAAATTGTTCTTATCCCAGGGCTTGCCGAATCTTCCTGATGATCTCCTGCACCATCTCTTCAGGCTCTCCGCTGAGCATCTTGGCCTTGCGTTTTATCTCCGGGAGGAAAATATCGCCAGTCCGCGTGAGAGAGCCCCTGAATCCCACATCATCCGGAGAAATCCTTAAATCCAGAGCAGACCAGGTAACCAGGGGTTTGCTTTCGGCCTCGATCACTCCGAAGAGGGAGGTAAAACGAGGGATATTAATATCACGGGTTACGGTAATGAGGGCAGGCAGTGGAGACTCCAAGATGCGGTATCCTGATTCCACCAAAATCTTCGCGCGCAAAATCCCCCCCGCAATGCTTTTCACCGCGACTACTTGACTCACGTTCGGAATTCCCAGAAATTCGGCGAGCTGCGTGCCCACATGCCCCGTGGACCCGTCCAGGCTGTAACTTCCACAAAGGATCAAATCGAAGGTTCCCCATTTTCCGATGCCCTTCGAGAGCACCAGCGAAGTGGCCCAGGTATCCGATCCCGCAAAGGCGCGGTCTGTTAGCAAATATCCCTCGTCCGCCCCCATGGCCAATGCCTCCATTAGGTTCTCTTTGGCTGAAGGAGGAGCCATGGCCATGACGGCAACCTTTCCCCCATGCTTTTCCTTGAGGCGTAGCCCCTCTTCCAGGGCGCGCTTATCCAACGGGCTCAGGACACTGGGAATCCCTTCCCTTTGCAGGGCTTTGGTCACCGGATCCAATTGCATGCTATCCCAGCGCTTCGGGTCCGGAGCAGGTTTGACACAGACGATTATATTCATAAATTATTTGCCACAGAGCTCACAGAGAGCACAGAGAATTAGATCGATTCAAAATACTATACCATCCAGCCTTTGATCTTTTGCGGTTTTGGATGCGTATATTTTGCCTTTAATACCTCGGTGAACTCTGTGTTCCCTGTGGCTATGTTTTTTATTTAGAAGTAAGGGCTTTGCGGGCCATCACAATGCGCATAATTTCCGAGGTCCCGGCCGAGGCAATGAGGATCTCGGCATCCCGGTAATAACGCTGCACCGGATACTCCATCATATATCCATAGCCGCCATGAATATCTACCGCCTTTTTGGCGCAACGCACGGCAGCTTCCGTGGCATAGAATTTAGCCATGGCCATATCGACGTCGCAGCGCATTTTTTGATCCCTCATCCAAGAGGCCCGGTAGGAAAGCAAACGGCTGGCCTCTAAATCCATGTAGATGTCCGAGATCATCCACTGAATGGCTTGGTGCTGGCTGATGGGCTTGCCACCCAGGATCCGTTCGTTGGCGAACTTAACCGATGCTTCCAGACAGGCATTGATCACACCCAAACCACAGCCCGCCATCCCCGCCCGGCCTACCTCGCTGATCGCCGCCATGGAAATGCGCAAACCATCCCCCTCGTTTCCTAACAGGTTCTCCCTGGGTACCAAGCAATTCTCCATGACAATCTCCCCGGTATTGCAACCGTGAAGGCCAAACTTTCTCTCTTTCCGCCCGAGTTTGAAACCTGGGAATGACCTCTCTACGATAAACGCACTGAAGCCTTTTGGGCCCTCGCCTGTTTTGGCCATCACGGTGATCGTGTCGGCCACATGGCCGTGGGTGATGAAGCATTTTCTCCCGTTAAGGATATAGCTGTCTCCCTGAATCTTGGCCGTGGTCTGGATTCCGGTAGGGTCAGAGCCCCCCGTCGCTTCAGTGACTGCAATGGTAGAAAGTCTCTCCCCTATGGCCAGGGGGGGAAGGTATTTTTTCTTCTGGGCTTCATTTCCGAAATCTACAAAGGGTATGGTTCCCAGATGAAAGATCTGCAGGGCCATGGCCATGGCCGCGGAAATGCGCCCTACTTCCTCCAGCATGATCGTACGGGCGAGATGCCCCAGGTCCGTCCCGCCAAACTCCTTGGGGACGAGGATGCCCATGTACTGCTGTTTAGCAATTTCCCTGTAAAGATCCCAGGGAACCTCGTCGGTCTCTTCCATCTGCGGCACTCTGGGAGCAATCGCTCCCTCAGCAAATTCCCTCACGCTCTTCCTCAGCAACTCTAATTGCGATGAAAATTGAAAATCCATGTCTCTCCTCCTCACCAAGTAGGGTTTAAAATTCCAACCAATTCAGCTCCGCTGGCAATTGGGCAGATGATTTTATATCACTTTGCCCATGGCTTGGCAAGAATCCGTCTTCTCTCCCTCCCCTGCCTTATCTGAATCAGGTTTTCTATTTTTTCTCCGGCGATAGGCCCGGTAGGAAAAGAAAACGGCGCATCCCATGATCCCGATGATTAGGCCGGCCCCATACAGAAGGCGCAGGATAAATGGAACCGGCTGTTCCTGAAAGGACATCTTGAAATGAATGGGGCCGAGTAGGAGGGGGGTCTGAGCAGATCGGTCGTGGCATTTGAGGCAAACCGGAGTGAGGGGTTTTTGAGGATGCCCGGCATTATCCGGATGGCAGTTCGCGCATCCCTGCGTGTCATACTTCGCAGACAGATCAACTTTCTGGTGTCCGGTGATGCGGTAGGTTGCCAGGGCCGCCAAAAATCCTTTGGGGGGCTTGGCTTCTTCGTGACATTTCAAGCAGGCCGTGGAAATACGCGATGGATGCACGGGTGATTGAGGATCATTGATCTTCCGAATGTAATGGGAAGTATGACAGTCCTGGCACTTCGGCGCGCGTTCCAAGCCGCTTTCCAGAACCATGCCGTGAGTGGTCTTTTTGTAAGCCTCCACAGCATCTGCGTGGCAATTGGCGCACCCCACCTGCGGAAAACCTTCTGCGGGATGAAAAGTTGGCTTGGCTTCCTGGTGGCAATCCGTGCACCCCATCCCCGCCGCGCCATGGACGGAAGTCTTAAAGGCTTCCTCGTCAACATGCAAAGAAAGGAGCGATCCGTCTTTTTTCCCCTTGCTGAGTAAGGGGTTCCTATGGCATTTCTGGCATTCAGCATTATCCGCTGCCTGCGCGGTGAACACTCCAACAAACAAGAAAGCAAGAAAGGGGAGCCAAATCCATCCTTTTCCGCATCTGTGCCGCTGCTGCCCTTTATACATCCTGTCCATAATCCTTTCTTCCCGTCTA
>JACRCA010000189.1 GCA_016234425.1 Deltaproteobacteria bacterium
TCTCCCGAGTGCGTTCCGTCACGGAAACGAGCATGATATACATGATGCCTATCCCACCGACCAGCAGGGAAATAGAGGCAATGGCCCCTAAGAGAAGAGACATGACCCTGGCAGATTCCTCCGCTGTGGACATGGCTTCGGTCAGGTTGCGCACCGTAAAATCATTTTCCTGGTTGGGACGCAGCCGATGACGTTGCCGCAAAATTTGAGTAATCTGTTCTTCCGCCTGCTTCATGGTATCAGGACCCGTGGCCTGAACGCTGATGGAACGCACCATTCCAGGAAATTGCTGCCCGAAAAGAAGCCTCATTCCCGTCGTGAGGGGAACATAGACCACATCGTCCTGATCGTGGCCCCAGGTGGTCTGGCCTTTGACGGAAAGGACCCCTGCCACGGTAAAAGGGAATTTTTTGATCCGCACGACCTGCCCTACCGGGTCTATTTCCCCAAATAGATTATCCACCACAGTTTGGCCCAAAAGACAGACCTTGGCGGCTCCATCCACGTCAGCCTGGGTCAAAGTCCGTCCTTTAGTGACCGGCCAATCCCGAATGAGCATGGCTTCGGGTGTGCTGGCATAACTGATCGTGGACCAATTCTGATTTCCAAAGACGACCTGAGTGATTCCCTGGAGAACAGGGGCAGAATATTTTACGGCCGATAGCTCAGAGGCGATGGCCTTGGCATCTTCCGCGGTGAGGGTGGGAACCGAACCACTACCCCAGCGGAATCCCCCACTGGTGGCGCTCCCAGAGAGCACAATCAGCAAGTTGGACCCCATGGAGGCAATCTGTTCTTGGATGCGAGCCTTGGCGCCAGAGCCAATGGCAATCATGGCAATCACCGCACCTACGCCGATGATGATCCCCAGCATGGTCAGGCCCGAGCGCATTTTGTTCCGGCCCAGGGCTTTGAAAGCGATAGGCAAGGTCATGGGGAAATTCATGGGGCTTCCTCATCTACCACCACGGGCATCTGGGTTAGATCTTGGGCCGCTTGCCGGGGCTGGAAAGATTCATCTTTTATGACTTTCCCATCCCGGACGACAACTTGGCGGCTGGCATAGCTGGCAATATCCCGTTCATGGGTCACCAGAATGATGGTGATCCGTGACTCTTGGTTGAGCTTCTGAAAGATGTCCATAATCTCCAGGCTGGTACGGGTGTCTAAGTTTCCGGTGGGTTCGTCAGCCAGGATCAACGAAGGGTTATTCACCAAGGCACGCGCGATGGCCACCCTTTGTTGCTGCCCGCCGGAGAGCTGGCTGGGGACATGATGTTCTCTTTCCTTAAGTCCAACGCTAACCAATGCTTCCATGGCTCGCTGCCGCCTCTCCCGGGATGAGGTGTTATTGTAAAAAAGGGGGAGCTCCACGTTTTCCAGGGCAGAAGTCCGGCCTAAGAGATTAAAAGTCTGGAAAACAAATCCGACCCTTTTATTTCGAATCCTGGCCAGATCGTCTCTGCTCAGGTTGGAGACATCCATTCGTTCAAAATAATATTTGCCCTTTGTGGGACGGTCCAGGCAGCCGAGAATATTCATGAAGGTGGACTTTCCCGAACCTGAAGGTCCCATGACAGCCACAAACTCGCCGGCGTTAATGGTCAGATCCACTCCTTGCAGAGCAGGGACCTGCACTTCTCCTAAGTAGTAGATCTTAACCAGATGCTCCACGCAGATCAGTTCAGACATAAGATTTCGTTTTTCACCGCAGAGAGCGCAGAGTTCACGGAGGTAAAAATAAACAAATGGTAAAGGGAAAATAAATTTTTAAAATTTTTAAAGTATGAACTGTGGTTTTTCTCTCTTTATTCTCTGCGTGCTCTGTGGTGAAGATTTTACCGGAATCCTCTCATACTAGGGGGCTGCGAGGGTCCAGCCCTATTATTCCCCCCGATGGTCTCCAAAATAATTTCTTGTCCTTCTTTGAGATTCCCCGATAGAACCTCTGTAAAACTCCCGTCCGATATGCCAGAAGTGATTTCAACTGGAATTGGCCTTCCCTGGGGAACTGGAGTCCATACCTTATAAACTGGGGCTGAGCCCCCCGGGGGTTTCAATTCAGGTTTTGGGGAGGGGCTTGCTTCTCTCCTGACGAACTCCGGGCGGAAACGCAGAGCAGCGTTGGGAATCTTAAGAACGTTATCCTTGTGCGCCACCAAGATAGAGGCATTGGCTGTCATGCCCGGTTTCAGCTTGAGTTCCGGGTTTCTAACCCGGATGATCACATTGTAAGTGACCACGTTCTGGATGGTCAAAGGGGCGTTGCGGATTTCCGTTACTTTTCCTTTAAAAGTGATCTGCGGGTAGGCATCCACAGTGAAAGTGGTTTCCTGACCGACCGCCACTTTCCCGATGTCCGCCTCGCTGACGTTTGTCTCCACCTGCATCTCAGTCAGATCCTGAGCAATCGTAAAAAGCGTGGGAGCTTGCAGGCTGGCGGCTACCGTCTGGCCCACATCCACATTTCGGGAAATGACGATCCCGTTGACCGGGGCTGTGATCCTGGTATGGTCCAAGTTGACTTGGGCCAACTCCAATTCAGCCTCTGCCTGCTTAACCTGAGCGCGGGCTGATTCCAGGCGAGCTTTGGCTGAATCTAATTGCGCCTCGCTGGCTTTCTGCTGGGCCAGAGCGGCTTCCAGGAGGGCAGAGGCCGAATCATAGGCCGTCTGGGCAACGTCGCGGTCGCTAGCCGAGATGAGATTCCGCCGAAATAGCTCGAGAGCTCGATCCAGGTTGCGCTTGGCATCTTCCAACGAGACTTTGGCTTTCAGCACATTGGCCTTGCTCGCTTCTACGTTGGATCGGGTAGTAGCGATGTCGGCCTGGGCGTTCAAGACCGCGGCCTTGGTATTCTCCAATTTGGCTTTGGCCTGGGATACCTGAGCCTGGAAAATAGCCGGGTCAATCTGGGCGATGAGCTGTCCTTTTTTCACTATGGAATTGTAATCCGCGTAGAGCTTCTGGATCGTTCCGGAAACCTGGGTGCCTACTAAGACAGTGGTCACAGGGTTGACCGTGCCATTGGCCGTGACAAAGGTGGAAATGCTGCCGCGTTCCACCTTGGCTGCACGGTATCGGGGCTGGGATTCCTTGCCCCTGAAAAAGTAAGTCCAGCCAAAAGCAGCGGCGGCGATCAGAGCGATTAGGATTAACCAGAAAAAGAATTTTTTCTTCACGTCCGTTCGGTCTCTTCAGGGACGATAGTCCTTCTGAAGCGTTTTTCAAAAATCGTGTAAAGGGTGGGGATGAAAACTAGGGTCAAGAGCGTGGACACCGAGAGTCCACCGATAACGGCGATGGCCATGGGGGCATTCGATTCCGCGCCTTCGCCCAGCCCGATGGCCATGGGAATGAGGGCCAAAATAGTGCAGAGGGTGGTCATGAGGATGGGGCGAAGCCTCGTGCGACCGCCGAGAATCACGGCCTGCTCCAGCTCCATTCCCCGCCTGCGTAGTCGGTTGGTGTAGTCGACCAGAAGAATTCCATTACTGACTACAATGCCAGCCATCATGATCACGCCCATGAAAGAGGTCACCGAGAGATTGGTCTCGGTCAGGAAGAGCGCCCAGAGGACTCCAATCATTCCCAAAGGCACGGAGAACATGATGATAAAGGGATCCATCAGAGACTTGAACTGGGAAGCTAAAACCATGTAAACGAGCGCTACGGCCAGGATCAGGGCTCCCAGCAGAGAGATAAATGACTCCCGCTGGCTTTCGACAGCACCGCTCAAGTTGACCTTGAAATTAGGCGGCAGTTGAATTTTATCCAATTTGGCCTGGATTTCCGCAGCTACGCTCCCCAAGTCCCGGCCGAAGGTATTTGCTGTCACGTGGATGATACGCTGCTGGTACTTCCGCTCGATCTGGATGGGCCCGGCTCCGCGCGAGATGGTCGCGATATTGTCCAAAGATATGGGCCGTCCGTGGGAGTTAAGGACAAAAATCTGGCTCAAGTCACTTAAAGAGCTGCGGTCGCTTTCCCGGGCGCGCACGGTGATATTATATTGATTTCCAGTCTGCGGGTCGGAGAAGATGGAGGCTTGATAACCATTAATAAAGGTCTGAACTGATTTGGCTACCTGAGCCACACTCAATCCCATTAGGGCGGCCCGTTCCCTATCGATGACGATGTTCTGCTGTGGGTAATCAGGCTCCCGGCTGACTCGCACGTCTTTAGCCCCGGGGGTTGAACGGATAATTGCAGCAACTTCCTCAGCCAGCTTCTCCGCCTTTTTGAGATCATAGCCCAGGATCTCCGCGTCGATGGGATTGTCGTAGCCAAAGGAGATGAGCCGGCTGACGATCCCCCCCGAGACAAAGAAAATCCGTACCCCGGGGAATTCCCGCAAAAGCTTCGGCCGGAGTTTGTCCATCAGGGCATCGGATGAAAGCATTCGTTCCCCCGGGTCGATGAGCCTGGCCCGGATCCATCCCATATGAGGTCCGGTGTTTTGAGACCAGATCGCCGACACGGATCCTGAGGGGATGCCAAAATTGACCTGGACAGCCCTGGTCTCCTTGCCAATGGTTTCCTGGATGATCTTCTCCATCCTGGCCGCAACCTGGGCCGACTCCTCGAGGCGCGTGCCCACCGGAAGCTGCACAATGAAGCGGAATTGGCTTTCATCCATAGAAGGGAAGAACTCGCTGCCGATGAAGAACCAGAGCGGCAGGCTGCCTAAGAAAGCCACGACCACAACCAGGACAACGGTCTTGCGGTGGGCCAGAGCCCAATTCAAGAGGTTTTGGTAACCAGCGTCGATTCCTTCAAACCATCTCTTGAACTGCCATTTCAGCCGGTCCAATAGTGAGGGAGACGCAGGTAAGACATCTTCCATTTCAGGATGCAAGTACTTGCGGGAGAGCACCGGAATGACGGTGAGGGAAACGAAGTAGGAAGCGATCAGGGAAAAGGCTACTGTCAAGGCCAGGGGCGTGAAGAGGAGCTTGGCAATCCCGGTGATGAACACCACGGGCAGGAAAACGACGATTGTGGTGATTGTCGAGGCCAAGACAGCGAGGCCGACTTCGCCTGAACCCTGAATGGCAGCTTCGTAGGGAGACTTACCGGCGCTTCGGTGCCGGTAGATGTTCTCCAGCACCACGATGGCGTCATCCACCAGGCGGCCAACCCCCAAGGCCAGCCCCCCTAAGGTAAAGACATTCAAGCTGAGGTTGTTAAAGTACAGCAGAATGAGAGCGCAAACGATGGAGATGGGGATGGCGAGGGAAACGATCATCGTGCTGCGAATATTGCGCAGGAAGACGAGAATGACCAGCACAGCCAGGACCGCCCCCATGACCGCCTCGTGTTGTAGGGTCTTGACAGAGTTCCGGATGTAGGTGGACTGGTCGAAGAGCTCCAGAATCACCACGCCCGGAGGGAGCATCTTTTGAATCCTGGGAAGAGCCTTGCGGATATCGTCCACCA
>JACRCA010000190.1 GCA_016234425.1 Deltaproteobacteria bacterium
ACAAGAGAGGTCATCCAAGAAGATCGGCGGTCAGAAATTTTATGATGGTTCAGATTGACAAAGGCAGGGCCGATGTGGCATAAGGTTTCAAGGGAAGGAAAATTTTTGGAAGAAGCTGGCATCCATGTATAACCTGAACGGGCAGGTAGCCATTGTCACTGGCGCTGGCAGCGGAATAGGCCGGGCCATTGCCCTGCGCCTTTCTCTGGAAGGGGCAACGATCGTGGCGGCGGACCTGAATGGGGACGCTGCCGAAAAATTGATCGAAGAGATCAAAGGCCTGGGAAGACGTGGCCTCGCTGTGCAGGTGGATGTATCCAGCGAAAAAGATGTAGAACGAACGGTCAAAGAAACCATGGATAATTTTGCCCAGATCGGCATTCTGGTGAATAACGCCGGCACTGGAAGCATGGGGTTGATCATCGACCAGTCGGAAGAAGATTGGGAAAGACCCATGCGGGTTAACCTCAGGGGCACCTTCTTATGTTGCCGCACTGTGGCAAAAGAGATGATCCCGCGCCGCAGAGGGCGAATCGTGAATATCGCCTCCATCGCTGGGAAATCAGGAGAGGAATTTATCGGGGCCTACTGCGCTTCCAAGTTCGGGGTGATTGGCCTGACTCAGGCTTTAGCCAAGGAACTGGGACGCTATCGGATCACGGTTAATGCAGTCTGCCCAGGATACGTCTGGACGCCAATGTGGGAAGATCTGGCCAAGTGGTTCAAGGAAAATTTTCCTTCGCTGGCAGATAAAAGTCTGCAGGATATCTTTGAGAACAGAGTGAAATCTGTGACGCCTCTGCGCCGCCCGCAGACCCCCGAGGACATCGCCAGCCTGGTCGCTTTCTTAGTCTCGGAGGAAGCAGGCAACATCACGGGCCAGTCAATCAACGTGGATGGCGGAGCGGTGATGCATTAAAAACAGGCAATAGGCAAGAGGCAATAGGCAAAAGATATTTTAGGGCGCAGATGGGCAGGATATTAAAGACCTGAATTCAGAAGCCAAAAGACAGGGGTTAGAACCCTGGCCCAAAAAGTCTTTATTTATTTTGGATTCACATTGCTTGATCTGTTTTTTCTGCGAAAATCTGCGTCCTATTTGGAGGAATGAATGATTGAGATTCGAATTCATGGCCGGGGAGGGCAGGGAGCGGTGGTGGCCTCCAAGATGCTGGTCACGGCTGCGGCCAAAGAAGGAAAAAAAGTTCAGGCTTTTCCAACTTTCGGGGCCGAGCGCAGAGGCGCGCCAGTCGCAGCTTTCGCCCGCATTGACACAGAGAAGATTCGCATTCACAGTGAAGTCTATACCCCGGATTGTGTCATCGTCCTCGATCCAGTCCTTTACAAGACCGTCGATGTCACAGCGGGGCTCAGACCAGGAGGATGGATCATTCTGAACAGCCCTCAAGCCCCTGCTTCCTTCTCATTTCCAACCCATTTTCAGGTGGCCACCGTAGATGCCAGCGGTATTGCTATCAAACACAAGCTCGGGTCGCGGACCGAGCCCATTGTGAATACGGCCATTCTCGGAGCCTTTGCCAAGGTGACCGGGATGATTGGAATTGAGGCCCTGGCTGAAACTGTGAGAGAGTCGGTTCCGGGAAAAGAGAAAGAGAATGAGGCCGCCGCGCGCGAAGCCTACGAAAGAGTGCAAATAAGCAAACAGTGAGGTGTGAGTCGGGAGTGGTGAGGAGATGGAAGAAAGAAATTAAATAACAACTCGTACCTGACAACTCACTTTTACCGTATTGGACAGGGGGAAGAATGGAAGAAAAGATCGTCATAAAAAATTTCAAAGAAGTACCCATCCTTTCTGTGTCTTTGCAATCCACGCTCTGGAATAGGACTGGAAACTGGCGGTACCTTCGTCCTTCTTATATCACCCTCCGGGCTCCTTGCTCCAAGGCCTGTCCGATCGAGCAGGACATCTCCTTCTACCTCTCTTCTTTAGCAGATGGAAAGCCCGAGGAAGCCTGGAAAAAAATGGTTGAAGCTAACCCTTTTCCTTCCATCTGTGGGCGTGTCTGCCATCATCCCTGCGAAGCTGATTGTAATCGTAAGGAATATGATGGAGTACTGGCCATCAATGCTCTGGAGCGCTTTTTGGGTGACTGGGGAATGAGAGAAGGAAAGCTCGATGGCCAGAAAATAGAAAAGAGAAATGAAAAAGTTGCCGTCATCGGCTCTGGCCCGGCAGGGCTATCCTGCGCCTATTTTTTAGGCCGGAAGGGCTATGGAGTAAAAATCTTTGAGGCGATGAGCGAGCCCGGCGGGATGCTCCGCTATGGCATCCCTGAGTACCGGCTTCCGGGAAAAATTCTCAAAGGGGAAATCGAGCAGATCGAATCGCTGGGTGTGGAGATCCAGACTGGGAAGAGGTTTGGGAATGACCTGGGATTGGAGGACTTGAAAGCCTATCAAGCAATTTTTCTGGCCACCGGCGCTCATGCCGAACAAAAACCAAAAATCCCGGGGGATAATCTCAAAGGAATATGGCCCGGACTGGCTTTTCTCAAGGAGGTTAACTCCGGGAAACGCGTTTCCCTTGGGAAAAAAGGGATTGTTGTCGGGGGAGGCAATACAGCCATAGATTCTGCCCGGGTGGCCTGGCGGCTGGGGAGCAAGGTCACGGTCGTCTACCGGAGGGCCAAAGAAGACATGCCGGCTATTGCGGAAGAGGTGGAAGAAGCTTATAAGGAAGGGGTTGAGTTCGTATTCAACGCAATTCCCATAAGAGTTCTAGGGAAAAATGAGAAGGTTCAGGCCGTGGAATGCTTGAAGACAAAACCCGGGCAGGCGGATGCCAGTGGCCGAAAAGCGCCCGTTCCTATCAAAGGGTCTAATTTTTCTTTGAAGACTGATAGCCTGATCCTGGCCGTAGGAGAAAGGCCTGACCTCTCTTTCCTACCCGAAGGAATGGAAACAGGAAATGGCTTGATCGCCATCGATCCCTGGGGGAGGACCAATCTTCCCGGCATTTTTGCGGGTGGCGATGCAGCTACAGGGCAGGGTTATGTTTCGCAAGCCATCGCTTCCGGCAGAAGGACAGCCTTGGCCATCGATCGGTACCTGCGGGGAGAGATGGCCAATCCGATTACCGATTCCACGGAAGTAGTCAAGTTTGAAAAGATTAACCTCGATTACTTCCCGCCAAGGCCCAGGATTGAACTTCCCATTCTTTCCGTAAAAGGGAGAGTCGGAGGATTTAAAGAAGTTCATAGAAGTCTTTCTGAGCTCAGGGCCCAGAAAGAAGCGGAGCGTTGCTTCAGTTGCGGCAATTGCATCCGCTGCCATGTTTGCCTGATGGTCTGCCCGGATGTGGCCATCTGGTTTAAAGAAAAAGAAAAGGAATACTTCATCGATTATGACCACTGCAAAGGCTGCGGGATTTGTGCCGTCGAGTGCCCCCGCTCGGCCATAACCCTGGAGGAAGAGAAATGGAAAGAGTAATCTCAGGAAACGAGGCAGTGGCCTATGGGGCCATGCTTTCGCGGGTGCAGGTGATTTCGGCTTATCCCATTTCGCCGCAGACCACGATTGTGGAGGCCCTTTCTGATTTCTGCGCCAGTGGTAAACTTAAAGCTGATTTTGTCAAAGTAGAATCCGAGCACTCGGCCATGGCCTGCTGCATTGGCGCGGCCTCGGCCGGAGCACGGGCCTTCACAGCTACCTCTGCCCAGGGGCTGGCGCTGATGCATGAAGTTCTGCACTGGGCTGCCGGCGCGCGTCTGCCCATCGTTATGGCGAACGTCAACCGGGCCATGTCCCCTCCCTGGACCATGTGGTGCGACCAGGGAGATAGCCTTTCCCAGAGGGACACAGGGTGGCTGCAGTTCTATTGTGAGGACAACCAGGAGGTTCTGGACAGCATTATCA
>JACRCA010000191.1 GCA_016234425.1 Deltaproteobacteria bacterium
AAAAGAATTCCGTTTGGCTAAAGTTTACATAATATATCTTATCAGACATGAGATATCAGCAAGATGTATCCAGGAATTTCAATACACTGACATCTTCCGGAGCTGCCCTTTCAAGAAGAATATTTTCTGATTGCCCTTCTGAACCCTTCCAGTGAACCTTCAATGACTCGATCCTCTACACAATAAGCCAAACGAAAATGTCCTGGCGTTCCGAACCCCATCCCGGGAACGGCCAAGATATTTTCCTGCAAAAGAGTCTGGACAAAAAGAACATCATCAGGAATGGGAGATTTTGGAAAAAGATAAAAAGCTCCTTGCGGCTTGATAAATGAATATCCTGCATCAGAAAGCCCCTGGCAAAGTAAATCCCTCTTTCTCTGGTACTGCGAAACATCAACAGTGACTCCTTGCAGATGAGGAAGGATTCGCTGCATAAGGGCCGGAGCATTCACAAATCCTAAAATTCGGTTGCAGAAAGTCAAACCGTCTACCACCTGTTGCCAATTCTCCATCTCGGGATTGACAGCAATGTATCCGATGCGCTCGCCAGGCAATGAAAGATCTTTGGAATAAGATGTGATTAACAAGCTATATGGGTAAGCCATAAGAACGCTGGGTACTTTCAATCCATCGTAAACCAGTTTGCTGTAAGGCTCATCGGAAAGTAAATAGACCGGTTGGCTATATGTTTCTTTGGCTTTCAATAGAATTTTCCCGAGAGAATCTATACTCTTTTTGTCATAAACGACCCCTGACGGATTGTTGGGCGAATTAATTATAATGGCTTTTGTTTTCTGGTTGACTGCTCCCTCGACGGCCTTTAAATTTAAGGTAAAATCTTCATTTGTATGAATTAACTGTCGGAAACCGTTATGATTATTTATATAAAAAAAATATTCCACGAAGTAGGGCGCAAGGACAATAACTTCATCTTTCTCATCTAATAAAGTCTTCAGAGCTACGTTGAGGCCCCCGCCAGCTCCGCAGGTCATGATGATCTGTTCCCAGGAAATTCTTATTCTATGTTCTTTGGATAGAGAATTCGCCACAGCTTGCCGGGTTTCTTTCAGGCCGGCGTTTGGCATGTAGGCGTGTTTCCCGAGGCGCCGGTCTGCAAGCACTTTCAGAATAGCTTCCTTGACTTTCTCCGGGGGCTCTAGATTGGGGTTCCCCAGACTGAAATCGAATACATTTTCCGCCCCGAGTTTGCTTTTTAGCTCTATACCCTGTTCAAACATCTTGCGAATCCAGGATGACTGTTCCATATATTCTTTAATCTTGAGCGAAACCGACATGGACCCTCCCTACAATGAATTTCGGATGGCAGATTTCGGATTTCCGATTGCGGAATTATAAGAGACTTATTTATTTGAAAACTGGGGCAGAATCTCTTTCATTACCTTTAAAACCGTAGCCATCTCCTGCCTCGTTCCAATGGTCATGCGCACCCCATCCCGCAAGCCTTCCTCATCGTAGTGCCGGGTTAATATTTTGCGGTTGAAAAGGGTTTTGTAAAATCCAATTCCCCTTCCCTTCTGTGGCGGTTGAGGGAAAACAAAATTCGCCTCAGACGGAATGATTCGGTATCCGAGGGCGGCAGCTTCTTTGGAAAACCATTCTCTTGTGTCGATAATTCGCGAAACGTTATTGCGGAGATATTCTTGATCTTCCAGCGCAGCCGCCACGAGGGACTGGGTTAAAAGAGTTACATTGAACGGGTCTTTCACCTTGAGCATCTCGGCGATTAATTTTTCATTCCCAATAGCATATCCCAACCGCAGGCCAGCCAACGAATAGGACTTGGATACCGTGCGCACGATGATCACATTGGCCAACTGGCGGACGAGAGCCAGGGCGTTTTCTCTGGCAAATTCGGCGTAAGCTTCATCGACAACGAAAACTGCCTTTATTTCTCGGGCCATCTCCGCTATGCGGGAAGTGGAATAGGCAAAACCAACCGGAGAATTGGGATTAGCCAGGAAAAAGATCTTAACGTCATCGGGCGGCAGAGGGGGCTGGTCGTAAGGCTCATCCACTGGCAAGGAGATAATTCTTACTCCGTGTATGACCCCTAAAACCCGATAGAGAGGAAAAGTCGGTTCGAAAAACCCTACGGCTTCCCCTGGCTGAGCGAAGGTACGGATGATGATATTCAATATATCATCGGAACCATTCCCGCAAATGATCTGGTTGGGCGAGAATCCGTAGAGGGAACCCAGCTTCTCCCGCAGTTCCAAACTGATCGGGTCGGGATAAATCCGCAAATCCTCGTATTTCAGCTCCCTAAGAACTTCTTTTACCCTGGGAGAAGGAGGAAAAGGGTTTTCGTTGCTGTTCAATTTGATATATTTTTGATTGGGATCGGGCTGGAGCCCCGGAACATACCCTTTCATAGAAGCGATACAAGGTCGAATATATTCCATGTATTTTTGCACCTCTTTGTCAAAAAAGGCCGAGAAGAAGGAATTGAGATCCAGAGAGATTGCTCTTTGGCGAATCTTCAACCCCTTTCTCCCTCCCGAAAGAGTATAAGAAACAGATGCTGGAGGGTCAAGTATAAATACATGAGAAAGTCACTTTTTTCTTGACTTCCTCTCCTCACCCATTCTACAAAACGGTGAGGTAGTAGGCTCTCGGAGCCTAGGCGATTCAGTAGAACGGATCAATCGGAAAAATTGACAAGAAATTGCCCAGGTCCTGAAGGAAAGGACTCTTTTTATATCGAGGCAGCTTTAAGGTTTTATCCGTGGGTTCTTTGGACTTAGAGAGGGGAAAAGGGAAATTTCAAGTTGAGGTCTCTTTTGGCCGTGATCAAGGAAGGAAAACAAAAAAGGAGGCGGAGATATGATCATTGATTTTCACTGCCACATTGGTCAATCAAAAATATTTTCCAAAGGGTCGGGAACGGCGAAGGACCTGGTAAAGTTGATGGATAAACGGAAGATCGACAAAGCAGTTTTAATTCCTACGGCTTCGCCGAGAAAGCCTCGTTACTACGAAGAGGCCCTGGAAGCCTACCGGGAATTTCCTGATCGTTTCTATCCTTTTTTCCTGGCCAACCCGCGAGAAGAAAACGTCTGCGAAATGCTGGAGATGGTCGTGGAAAAATATGGGTTTAAGGGGCTCAAAATGCACCCTTCTTTTTTGGGGGTGGCGGCTGATGACCGGGAATGGGTGTACCCGATCGCGGAAAAAGCCAAGGAGTTAAAGATCTGCATGATGATCCATTCTGACCCTTCCCTCTATGCCACTCCTTGGCAGATTGGGCTCTTGGCCATGGACTTTCCCGAGGTTCCAATTGTCATGGCGCATATGGGATTTGTGGACGTAATTTATAACGATGCTGCGATCAACATGGCCAAGAGGACTCCCCATCTTTATTTGGAGACATGCGGCGTCTCGGCCGAGGGCAAGGTTGCCCTGGCCGTGAGGGAAATCGGGGCTCATAGAGTACTCTATGGATCAGACATGCCCTTCCATGACCCAGCCTTTGATATGGCCAGGATTGAATATGCCGACATCTCGGCAGAAGACAAGAAGCTGATCATGGGAGAGAATGCCAAGAGGCTTTTGGATTCTTTGGGAAAGAAGTGAAAAGGGTTCAGCCCTGAAGCTATGTCTGGCTAAGGTCCGACAGCATGGGTGGGAGGTCGTCCATGGAATCCAGTGGAAACATCGGGGCTAGTGTTCCCCGGATCGATGCCATCGAAAAAGTAACGGGTAGAACGCTTTACGGGCCAGACCTCAAAATGCAGGGGATGCTTTACGGAAAAGTTCTCCGCAGTCCCCTCCCCCACGCCAGGATTTTAAGCGTAGATACCAGTAAAGCTGAACGGCTCCCCGGCGTTAAAGCGGTGGTGACAGGAAAGAATATGATGGGCCGGTATGGAGTGATTGTCCAAGATCAACCCTGCTACTGTTTCGACAAAGTCCGGTACATAGGGGATCCTGTAGCCGGTGTGGCGGCAGTTGATCTGGACACTGCCGAGGAAGCTTTAGAACTGATCAAAGTGGATTATGAAGAGTTGCCCCCGGTATTTGACCCCCTTGAGGCTATGGAGCCGAATGCTCCTTTAGTTCATGAAGATTTGGGAAATTACTGGCACGGGCCCGCCTTTTTCCCGGTGGCAGGAACGAACATCTGCAATCAGTTCAAGCTTCGGAAAGGAAATGTGGAAGAAGGTTTCAGGCAATCGGATTTCATAGCCGAGAATACCTTCACCACGCCCATGGTCCAGCATTGCCACCTCGAGCCTCACGCATCTATAGCCAAATTCGAACCCTCCGGGCAGGTAACCATTTGGTCGAACACCCAACATCCTTATACCGTACGCAGAGAGGTGGCCAGATTGCTCAGCCTGCCCATCAATCGGGTTCGGGTTATCGTCAGCTACCTGGGTGGAGGATTTGGCGGGAAAGTCATGTTGAAGGTAGAACCTTTATGTTTGATATTGGCCGTGAAGGTAAAGAACTATCGGCCGGTAAAAATCACGTTGACCCGGGAAGAGGAATTTTATGCCACCTCTGTGGTGCGCCATCCATCAATCATTCAAATCAAGGCGGGAGTGCGGAAAGATGGGACCCTCATGGCCTTGAAGACCAAAATCGTTTTCGATACTGGGGCCTATGCCGATGTGGGCCCTGTGGTTACACGAAGCGTTGGTATGTCCATCAGTGGCCCCTATAAAATTCCCCATATTTGGGGGGACGCCTATTGTGTCTACACCAACAAGTCAATTGCTGGGGCATTTCGGGGATTTGGAATTCCCCAGTTCATGTGGGCCATAGACTCCCAGATGGATATCCTAGCCGAAGAAATTGGCATGGACCCTGTTGAATTCCGCCTAAAAAATGCCCTGGAAGAAGGGGATGTATCTGCCACCGGGCAAATCCTGCACAGCGTGGGGATTAAAGAGTGCATTCGCAAAGCTGCGGAAGCGATTGAATGGGGGAAGAAAACCGGGGAATATCGCGGCAAAGGAATGGGAACCCTCTACAAGATGACTCAAACGCCATCTTCTTCTGCGGCCTTTGTCAAATTGAGCGAGGATGGATCGGTGGAGGTTCTTTCCAGCACGGTTGATATGGGGCAGGGTTCCAATACAGTTTTAGCCCAAATCGCCGCAGAAGAATTGGGAGTGGACGTCAAAAATGTGAAGGTGGTCCCTCCCGATACTAACGTAACCCCGTTTGACCATGGGACCGCTTCCAGTCGAAGTACCTTTCACATGGGGAATGCGGTGAAACAGGCCGCGGCCGATGCAAAAAAGCAGCTTTTCGAGGTAGCCGCAGAACAATTGGAAGTGAAACCTGAGGAGCTGGAAGCCAGGGGCGGTTTCCTTTACATAAAGGGTTCTTCGGGGAAAGGGATTCCCATTTCTCAAATCCGTATGGGAATAACCTATGGCAAAGGGAGACCGATCATAGGAAGGGGGACGTTTTCTGTTCCCGAGGCGACTCCTTTGGACCAGGAGACGGGACAGGGGGCCAACCCGTCGGTCTTCTGGCTCTATGGAGCGCAAGCTGCAGAGGTTAAAGTGGATCCCTCTACAGGAAAGGTAGAGGTTTTGAGAATAGCTGCGGCCCATGATTTAGGCCGGGTGATCAATCCCCTCAATTGCGAGCAGCAAATCGAAGGGGCGGTGGTTACCGGAATAGGGACGGCGCTCATGGAAGAGCTGGTAATTCGGGAGGGAAAACCGGCAAATACGAACTTCCGGGATTACCGGGTTCCAACGTCTTTAGATGCCCCAGAGGTGACTTCTATCTTCGTGGAAGCAGCCCATAAAGAAGGACCTTACGGGGCTAAAGGGGTGGGAGAGCCTGCCCTCGCCCCCACTGCCCCAGCGATTGGAAACGCAGTCTATGACGCCATTGGCGTGAGAATCAAAGACCTGCCCATCACCCCTGAAAAGGTACTCAAGGCGCTGAGGGAAAAAGACGAGCCGAAAAAATGAAGAATTTCGAGTATAAGAGGGTATGCACCCTGGAAGAGGTTTTTCATCTCCTGGGCCAACATCAAGAAAAAGCCATGATTCTCGCAGGGGGCACTGACCTGCTGGTGAAAATGCGGAACAAAACATTGAAGCCAGAGATCCTCATCGATATAAAAGGAATTCCAGGACTGGATGAGATTCGGTATGATCCAGTCGAGGGATTGCACCTGGGCGCTCTGGCTTCCATTCACCGCCTGGAGACCTGCCCAATCATCCGGGAAAAGTTTCCAGCTATCTCTGAGGCTGCCGGCTACCTCGGGTCGTTCCAGATCCGCAGCCGCGGCACATTAGGGGGTAACCTCTGCCACGCCTCACCTGCGGGAGAGATGGCTCCTTGCTTGATCAGTCTGGGCGCCAAGCTGAGAATCGTAGGGAGCGCGGGGGAACGCTGGGTCTTGCTGGAAGATTTTTTCACAGACCCTGGGAAAACGGTACTCCAACGAGATGAGCTCTTAACCGCTGTCCAGGTGCCCACCCCCCCTCCCCAGACGGGTTGCAAGTATACGAAATACGGCATCCGCAAAGCCATGGACTTGGCTATTGTCGGGGTGGCCGTAGCTCTGACTCTCGATGCAGAAAAGGATAAGTGTAAGGAGGTTAAAATTGCCCTGGGGGCCGTGGGCCCCATTCCGTTGAGAGCCAAAAAAGGAGAGGCTCGATTGCGAGGCCAAAAGATGGACGAGACTTCCATCGCCGAAGCCTCCCTTCTGGCTTCGCAAGAGGCCCAGCCCATTACCGATATAAGGGCGAGCGCCGAATACCGCCGAAAGATGGTGCAGGCCTTAACCCAAAAAACGTTGAAGCAAGTTCAGGAAGCCCTTTCGTGACCATGAAACCCGCGATGAAACATCAGATTCAAGTTATGGTCAATGGGGATCTCTATGAATTTGCAGTAGAGGCCAAAAAGACCCTGCTTGAGCTCTTGAGAGAATATTTAGATCTTACCGGAACGAAAAAAGGATGCGATAACGGAGAGTGCGGGGCCTGCACCGTTCTTCTGGATGGTCAGCCGGTAAATTCCTGCCTGGTTTTGGCCGTGGAAGCAGATGGGAAAAGAGTCTTGACCATTGAGGGTTTGGCTGACGGCTCTATATTACATCCCCTTCAGGAAGCTTTTATCCAATATGGCGCGGTGCAGTGTGGCTATTGTTCGCCAGGGATGATCCTCACGGCCAAAGCCCTGCTCGATGAAAACTCCAGGCCAACGGAACTGGAAGTAAAAAAAGCCATTGCAGGGAATTTGTGCCGCTGCGGGGCCTATAAGAAGATTGTGAAGGCCATCATGAGTGTGGCTCAGAAAGGTCACTGAAAGCACTCTTTCGTTATCATCAATCCAGAGGGAGGTGATCCGCTATAACCATGCAGATAGAAGAATAAGACCTCAGATTTAAAAAAACGAAAAGGAGGATGGGCTTTTCGATTTAACTCATGTTGACCTTTGTTACGCAGGAAATTTCCTCTCCCCTTGCGGGAGAGGGTTGTGGTGAGCGGGATCAAAATGGAAACTCTTGAAATTCAGAATATTTGCACCCCCACCCTTTCCTCCCCCGTCGAGGGGGAGGGGAAAAACTGGGGTTA